>JAUVJU010000055.1 GCA_030592285.1 Caldifarciminota bacterium | reverse complement strand
ATTTCATAGATAAATACCTGAATAAACATAATAAATACAATATTTTTCTTATGAATCAAGTCCCATGTCCATTTCTCAATAACAATGTTTGCTCAGTTTATGATGCCCGATTTGCTTCTTGCAAGGCATATCCTGAACTTATGAATATTGAAAATATATTATCAATTGGTAATATTATCAGGAATGCATCCATTTGTCCTATAATTTATAATTTTTATGAAATATTGAAATTCAAAACAACTTTTAATAAATCGGAAAATATCACTTGATAAATAACTATCTTTGATATATAATATTCAATGTAAAGAAAATAATGTATAAACGCGGAGTTATATATGGCAGAAAAAAGAACAATTCTCCTTGTAGACGATGACATCTTCTTAGTTGATATTATGGCATTTACATTCAAACAGAGCGGTTTTGAAATTATAAAAGCACATAATGGAAAAGAGGCACTTGAAGTTATTGCTAAGGAGAGCATTGATTTAATTCTCACAGACATCATGATGCCTGTGATGGATGGTTTTGAACTTGCAAAAAATATTAAGGAAAATCCAAACATCAAACATTTGCCAATTATTTTTCTTACTGCTAAATCTAATATTGAGGACAAGAATAAGGGCTTTTCTCTTGGAATCAATGATTATGTTGTGAAACCATTTAATTTGAAAGATCTGGTTTCCAGAATAAATAAAGTTCTTGATGAAAACAAACAATAAATAAATGACTAACGAGAAAATACAAAATAATCTTCTAAATTCAAAAAATGACCTTAAATCCATTCTAAAAATACCATTAAATAGTATAACTGACTTAATTATTATTCTTAAAAAATTTAATAGTATTGTTGAATGTCAAACATCCGGTATTTTTATTGAGCATCATAACAAATTAATTTATATAGCTGCATATGGAAAAAATGATTATAAATTATTAAATCAGTCATTGAATATATATGAATCAGTAGAGGGGAAGATATTTAGTGATAATGCAGAGGTGATCATTGAGAAATCAATTGATATTGATTACTTCAAGCCAAACTCATCATCTTCAAATATTATTCTTCCCATGACTATTGTTGGTGCTCCAATTATTCATGAAGAAAAAATTATAGGTGGGATCATTGCATTTAATAGAGTAAGAAACACATTGTTCACAGAAAAGGACTTAGCTGTTTTAAAGAAAATATCTCTTTATGTAACAGAACTATTAGCATCAAATAGGGATAATCTATTTGATAAAAAACTTTATCATACAAATAGAGAAATTGTTGACTATATGCCCTTTCCTCTTTTTATTTGTTCAACAAAGGGTGATATTGAAGAATTCTCAATTGCAGCAGCAGATTTATTGGACAGTGATAATAGAAATAATCTTTATGGTAAAAATATAAAGGAAATTCTTAAATTAATTGATAATAAGAATGAGCTCATTGATATAGAAAAAATCACTGAAGATATTATAAATCTTAAAGATGCAGTGGAAATTTACAATGTTAGGTTCACTAAAAACCCCGAGAAAACATATAATCTTATAATTAAATATATAAATCCAGATAGAATGATTCACAATCTTTTATTCTATTTAATAAATACTGAGGATGTTAATGCTGTAAAACAACAACTAATAACAAGTATTGCACATGAATTGCGTACTCCCATGACTGCCATTATGGGAGCAGTGCAAATATTGCTTTCTGATTTTGATTCAACAAAAGTATCACCAACACAAAAAGAATTCCTAAGCATATTAAAAAGTCAGTCAGAACGATTTTCAACAATACTATCAACAATAATTGACTATAAGGAAACCACTGATTCATTGGGTTTAAAAGAAGAAAAAACAAATTTATTTGAAATAATAAATGAGATTGAAGTGATTTTCTCTGAAAAACTTAAAAATAAAAATGTTACAATAGAAAAAATTAATATTGAAAAGGATATGATTGTTAAGGGTGAAATTTATAGCATTAAACATATCTATAATCAAATCATTGATAATGCAATAAAATTTTCGCCTGAGAACTCAACCATCACTATTAAAAATGACGGTTCCAGGCTTGATAATTCCAAATGGTATAAAGTTGTTTCTATAAAAGATGAAGGTCCTGGAATAGATGAAAAGATACTTCCCACAATATTTGACTCATTCAGCAGACATGATCAAGCAGTTCATACAAAGATCGGTACAGGTCTTGGGCTCTCTATTGTTAAGCAGCTTGTTGATACAATGGGTGGATATATAGAAGTGGGAAACATTGAAAATGGTGGAGCAATAATCACTATTTCATTTTTAACATAGGAGGAAACATGGCTTTAAGTGCTTATCTACTCATTAATACTGAAGGTGGAAAGGCTCTTGGTGTTTTAAAAGACCTAAAAAATATTGAAGAAATTAAATTATGCCATGTGGTAACAGGTCTTCATGATATTATTGCACTTGTTGAGGCAAAAGATACAAAAGATTTAGCTGATGAAATTGTAAATAAAATTCAAAAGGTTGATGGTATTTCAAGAACAATTACTTGTATTGTAGTAAATGGCAATAATTGATTATCAATATCTTAATTTGAACTGAAAACCAGTATTGATATTCCCCTCTTCATCTCTCTCAGTAATTATTTGACTATTATTGCCTAAAGAATATTCAATTTTGAATAGATCCTTTGCAAATGTAAATATATCATGCGTATAACTAATATATAAATTCTTATAAAGGTATTTCCCTATTGAAAGTGTTGCGGTTTTTTCCTCAGAAAGAAGAGATGTCTCCACACTTAATTCATCCAAACCTATTGATGAACTTAAAGCTCTTAGGTAATTATTCCTTAAATACATTTGCAATGCTTTTTCAGGTAAGGATCTGGACAAAGTGCCAATTTCTCGTAAAGCAGTAATACTTGTATTAAAACTTAAAATACTTATTATCTCTTCAGGTGTCATTTCCGGCTTTGAGTAAAATGATAATTCTGGTTTGTCAATATTTCCGGTTATATTCAAATATACTGTAGCATCCTTATATCCATCAGTATCATTATATTTTACTTTTGTATATGATTCAATATTTACTATTGGATCCACTATCATTTTTGATTCAAGCAATGTAATATATCCTTTTTCTATTATAAACTTCCTATCAATATAATAATAGTATCCCCTCTTTACTTCGGCATCTCCTGAGATCCTTAATATATCTGCATTTTTAAACACTCGGATATCTCCAACAAGTTCAACATCAAGAATTTCATTTTTCAGCCATAATCCTCCATCCGATCTTACCTTTATATCAATTATTGTTGAATCTATTAAAGTAACTGTATAATTTTCAGTTGAATTAATTAATGGTATAGTAGAAACACCATTTTTCACATAAACTGTTCCGTATATTTCTGGAACTGTTACACTGCCACATATATTTATTTTGCAATCACCTGTTACATCCACATAATCAATACCATCCAGATTGATATCATTAGCAATTATACTAAAATCGTATCTGTCAAGCATATACCCTTTTTTTGTTACTGAACCATAAACCAATACATCTCCATTGCCACTTATTCCATTAACCCTTTTTATAATTAGTGAATCACCTTTAAAATAAGCATTTCCATTAATGTTTGTAATGCGGGTTCCCAGTTCAATGATATTTACATCAATATCATTTAAATACACATTTCCTGATAATGATGGATTATCCAATGATCCACCTATATGTGCCTGTATATCAGCATATCCATCATTGATCACAAAAATATCAAATAGTGGGATAAAATATCTTTTATCAATATGATTCAAATCAAGATCAATATTAATTGAATCATGACTTAAATCATTAAAATCAGCAACAAACACTTCACCATTAATATTACTTGTGTAATCCCCTGAAGAAAATGACAATTTTTCAATATTCATTTTATTATTAACCAGATCTGCCTTTAGATTAAATGAATCAATCTCTATTCCATAAATATTTAAATTTGAAGAATTAATAATTGCTTTAATATTAGGATCATCAAATATTCCATTTGCAGAAATATGTGCAAAAAAGTTACCAGATATGTTTTCATTTGATAATCTGCTAATTAATCCAAAAGAATCCTCAGAAAACTCTGCATTCATTTTAAATGAGTCACTTATCATTGTAAATGAAAATGATGCACGCATACCATCTCCATAAATATCTACATCACTGATTTCAATAGTATCTCTGCACATATTAATATAAACCGGTTTTGATAAATGAATATTATTTTGTTCATCATTCAGCACCATCTGTCTAATCAATCCATAAAATTTATTATGTATTTCATCATAAACAAAATCACCTTCGTATTCAAAAAGACCTATATCTGAAAATGCGGAAATGCTTGTATATATATTGTATCCGCTCTTAACAATTTCTAAATACATAATGGGAATATTGTAATCCCGGTATTTAGCATTAACACTATTAAGCGTCAGTAACACATCAGGAATTCTGTTCTCTGTGGTTTCCAAGAACCCGGAGAATTCAATATTTGATATTTCAATATCATCATAATTAATATCTTTTAAAGCAAGTTGGAATTCTGCACATGGATTTAACCAGCCACCATCTATCTTAATATTTCCATTAATAAGTCCATTAGCATAAATATTTGTTGATTTTTTTATAATATTCATTATGGGGAATTTATCAAAATATAGATTTATCTTACCTTTATCTGCTCTTATCTGACCCTTAACTGATACCAATCCATCATCATAAAGTAGAGTGAACTTATTGGTATAAAACATATCTTGGATATATGATAATGATCCATCAATAATTCTAATACTATCTCCACCCACTATTCCATCAAAATCATTTACAAAAATCGTAATATTGGAAAAGTCACTAACTTTTAATCCAATATTTCCCTTTACTCCAAAATGTAGATATTCACTTAATAATGGAAACTCCTTAGATTCAAATTTATTTATTTTCAATTCAAATTCTGAGGAAGGGAATTGATTGATTTCTATCATTCCTGTTGCACACAAATCTGCAAAATCATTATTAATAGTGACTTTCTTTAATATTACAGAATCATTTTTTAAAGAAGCATCTATTTCTGCATTTTGTATTTCAATTGAATCAATAATAATATTATCAAATTGCGTAAACATATTAATGTAATACTCATTTGAAGATACAATCCCATTGATTTTATAGTTTCCATCTATTGAATATGAATGTTCTAATAATTCAATGTTTTTTAGACTGATATCTCCATCAATATATTTTATATTTATGTTTGAATCAAGCAGCATAATATCATAATTAATATTTGCCTCTTTGAATTGTATATTCCCCTGCAATATGCCTTTATCTTTACTAAAAACTATTTCTCCTTCTGAAGGCAAAATATTTAGATAATCATATATTTTCCCATTCATTAGTTTATAAAACAAAATTATTCTATTCCTATTAAATGATATGCTTGAATTCAGGGAAATATTACTAATAAAAAATGTATCATACTGTAAATGGAAATTTTTAATTTTTAATGTTTTAATATCAATATTGTAAGTAAAGTTTGAAAGAGGATACTCATAGAAAAAATCATTTATATCAATATTCCTTTTATTGTCCGTTTCAGGTGAATTACTTTTTGTTTTAATATTTATAAAGATATCGGATATTTCAATGAAATTAATTAAAATGCGTCCTGTTAATAATGAATATATGCTTAAACCAATTTTAATCTCTTCAACCTGAGATATCACATTATCATTTGATATATATAATGTATCTACATGAAAAGAAGTAATATCTGCTCTTAAATTACCAATACGACATTCACCATTAAGTGTTTTTGATAATATTACTTCAAGCCGTGATTTAATGATCCTATTGATTGTATTTGTGTTTACAAGTAGAGGCAGTGTTATAGTAATAACAAGTAAACAAATAAATATAGTAATAAATGTCTTTTTCTTTCTACTCATTAGAATGAATTTCCTAAATTTAAATAAAATTGTATTGGTCCGCTGACATTAATAGGTCTGCTTAGATCAAATCTTACTGGACCAATGATTGTTTTTACAAATATACCAAATCCTGGTGTAAAAACAATATTTCTTGCATTTATTGATCTCATCTCATTATACAAAAGACCTGCATCAACAAAATATGATAATCCCACTATTTTATATATCAGCATTCTTGATTCAAAATTTCCGCCTAAATACATTTTCCCTGACCTTGTTCCAATTTCATTTACTGGTCCAAGTGAATCTTGCATTATACCTCTTACAGATGAATAACCGCCAAGAGTAAACTGTTCATCTATTGAAATGTCCCGATTAACAGAAATCCCATAAGGAATAATTACTCCATAATAAATTTTAAATGCATTTGTTATTCTTGATAATAATGTATGATAATAGCTTATTTCAACTAAGTATTTAGTGTAATTATTGTATCCCTGCAAAATCCCACCTGCATATTCAAATTCAATATAATGCTTGAAGCCATTTAATGGATAGAACGGATTATTTCTGGAATCATAATGTAATCCCAAGATTGCCGAATTAGTTGTTGCATTCTGAATTCTAATTGGGATATTAGATACATTAGTATCTAATATTGATATTTTATATTTGTAATTATTATATATGGAAAAAAAACCAATTTTTTTACCAATACCTGTCTTTACTGAAAATTCATAATTCCGGAACAATTCATTCCGCTCTCTATTAAATTCAGTTTCAAATAGATAAATTAATTTTGTATTTAATAAATATGGCACTTTATATGATAAAACCGCATTGATCCAATTGTTCATTTTCACATCAAGTAATAGATTTGATACTAAAGAAAGATGTTCTCCATTATTAAATACATTATCATGTCCCCATCCAGCTGATAGTTTTCCCTTGTCAGCAAACTGATACAGAATTCCACCTGCAATCCATTTACTACGCTTCTCACTTCCTTTGAACATAACAATAAGACTTTCTGATTGCTCTTCTACTCCCAATGCTTCAAAACTTAGCATCTTAAAATTCCCTGTTGCTAATATATTGTTCTGAAGTTCGTATATTGCGGATGGTGTAAAGACATCACCATTATTTAAATAATTTTCTTTATAACAAATATTTCTTACAGATAAAGGAATTGAGTCAAAATTTATTTCCTTAATATATGCTTTTTTATCTTCATTAATATTTACATAAAGTATTTTTCTGTATTTTGATTCTTTATCAAGAATCTCATAATTAACCTCTGCATAAATATATCCAATTGCTGCATATTCATCAATGATCTCAATGCGTTTACCTGAAAGATAATAATAATTTAAAGGTATATTTTTATCAATATTAAGAATTTTTAGTATCTTTTCACCACTAAAAAGTTTATTACCAAACACCTTTACTTCATTTATTACTGTTCTGAATTCCTCATATAGTTCAATCACAATATCTATGAATTCACCATCCCCACTAAATGAATATTTCTTGACTTTTATATCAAGAAAGCCCTCTCCCTTATAATGCTTTACTATTCTTAATTTATCTTCAGTAAATATAATTCTATCAAATTTCTTATTTTTTTTGGATTTCATAATTGATGTTATTTTCCTATCATTGAAAAAAACATTTCCTTCTATATTAATAGAACGAATTGTTTCAGAAAAAATTAATACTGCAATGTGAAATAGAGTAATAATTAATATAATTTTTTTAATTCTATCCCCCTATAATAATGTTTCAATATTGCATCATACTTTTTACCTTTTCTAGCCATATCCATAGCACCATATTGACACATCCCAACCCCATGTCCAAAGCCCTTTCCTTCAATTGTTATAGTATTAAATCTGAATATAATTTTAAAATATCTACTTCTTAAAAAATTACCAGGTGCATTTACTCCTCTAAATATTCTTCTAATATCCAGTCCGGTTAAATTCCAATGCTTTCCATTTGTATCTACTGCTATAAGCAGATTAACCCTTCCATTATTATCTCTTTTCTTGACATATATTTTCTTTATCTTAATGGTCTTCCCTTTCATATTGCTAATATTTCTATTAACTAATGTAAAAAAATCACTTCTCTTAAATACATGTTTCCAATTATAATGTTTTGAATCATCACAATAATGGTATCTATTAAATAAGCAGCCGCCGCCATCGTAAACTCCTCTTAGATATGGTACAGGGTCACCTCCCCAGGCATTTTCATTATCTGAAGTATGTCCACCGCATGTTGAATGATACTTTGCATCTATTGGAATACCATTATATAATGCAACAATTCCCTTTGTTTCTTTTATAGCAATATTTGTTATATGATACTCAGCAAATACACCTTTATAAACCTGATCAGCAATTGTACATTCCATATCATAACCCATGTCATATCGTTTTTTCAAATGACTAATTGTATATGTTCTTGCTGCAATTGCCTGTGCCTTTAATGCCTCAATTAATTCAATATCAAGTCTTCCAATTTCAGCAGGAACAACACCCTTTAAATATTCTTCTATTGGCAGATAATTAACAATCAAAAGATAATTATCTGCATCCTTTATTATATGTATCTCTCCTCTAAATGGAACATTATTTACCTTAATATAATTTTTTATTGGTTTGAATTTTATTGGGTAATAAAGTGCCTTAATACGCATATTGTTATTCAAATAAACACTAGGATTATCTTTTCCAATAAACATATTCACCTTATCACTGCTCTTTACTTTCTTTTTACCATTATAAGAACTTATAACATAGTCACCATCAGATGAGATTGTAACCTTGTTTGCTTTATGGATCAAAGCTATTCTCACATATGGGTCTTTTTTCCCGGAGAATATTTTACTGCTTTTAGAACATGATACGGAAAATAAAATTATTAAAGAAAAAATTATAATTGTATTTTTCATAGTTCATTGAAAATTGAAGCACCTCTTAAAATATAATCCTGTAGAATTGGAGGAAATTCAAAGTCTCCATCTTCTGTTTGATACTTTTCTATAATCGAAATCATTGTCCTGGGTGTTGCTAATCCGGAACCATTTAAAGTATGAATAAAAATATTTTTATTATTTTTATCTTTAAATCTTATATTTGCTCTTCTTGATTGAAAATCATTGAAATTACTTATTGATGATACTTCCAAAAACTCTCCACTTCCCGGAGCCCATACCTCAATATCATATGTCTTAGAAGATGCAAATGATAGATCATTGTCAGGAATAATTATAACTCTATAACTTAATCCCAATAATTCAAGAATCTTTTCGGCATTTCCCACCATTATCTCCAACTCCTTGTCTGAGTCATCAGGATGAACAAATCTTACCATTTCTACTTTGTTGAATTGATGAACCCTCTTTAATCCCTTTGTGTCCTTTCCATAAGAACCAGCTTCCCTTCTGAAACATGCAGAATATGTTGTATACTTTATTGGCAATTCATCTGCCCTCAGAATTTCATTCATATGTATATTTGTTACAGGTGGTTCTGATGTAGGAATTAAATAAAGATCATCATTTCCGATAAAATACATATCATCCTTTAATTTTGGCAATTGCCCTGTTGAAAATAATACATTTTCATTAACAAGATAAGGGACAAAAACCTCTTTATAATTATGAAGATGGATTTGAACATCAATCATAAAATTTATGAGTATCCGCTCCAAATATGCACCTTTACCTATATATAAAGGAAAATGGGAAGCAGCAATTTTTGCTCCCCGTTTAAAATCCGTGTATTTATGCTTTTCTGTAATAGCATCATAACTGAGTTCTTTTTTATCAAAGGATCCACAGTCTTTAATAATTTCAAATTTTGCATTTTCTCCACTAGGAACAGATTTATGAGGAATATTCGGGATCCATTTCATCATTTCCATTTCTTTTTCTTCAATATTCCTTAATACCTCATTAAGTTTCTTTGTTTTTTCTGCAATGATCTTTGATTCCTTAAATAGTTCAGAACAATCTGATTTCTGCTTTTTATATTCCGCGATCTTTTTTGAAATACTGTTTTTTTCATTTCTTATACAATTCAATTCATTTATAATGGACTTTCTTTCTTTAATTGTTTTATATAGACAATCAACATCCAATTTGATCTTTTTTGTTTTTAATATGCTTTCTATTTCAGGTCTATTTGCAATTATATAATCACGGTCTAACATTTCATTTCCTTATTTTTTATTCTTCATTATTTCTGATTGAGCTGCTGCTAATCGTGCAATAGGAATTCTATATGGAGAACAGGATACATAATCAAATCCATTCTTATTGAAAAAGTCAATTGAATCAGGATCTCCACCATGCTCACCGCAAATTCCAATTTCCAATTGCGGATTTGATTTTCTTCCTTTTTCAACGGCAATCTTAATGAGCTTCCCAACACCATCAACATCCAATGATGCAAATGGATCCTTTTTTATAATATCTTGCTCTATGTATGTTTCAAGAATTGGACCAACATCATCTCTTGAAAAACCAAATGTTGTTTGTGTCAGATCATTTGTTCCAAATGAGAAAAACTCTGCTTCTTTTGCAATATCATCAGCAGTTAATGCAGCTCTTGGAAGTTCAATCATTGTTCCAATAAAATATTCAATATTGATCTTCTTTTCTTCCATCACCTTTTCTGCTGTTTCAATTACCACTTTCTTCTGCTTTTTCAATTCATTAACATTCCCCACAAGAGGAATCATAATTTCTGGTATAACTTTTATTCCTGCCTGCGAGATCTCGCAAGCAGCTTCCATGATTGCCCTTACCTGCATTGCAGTAATTTCAGGAAATGATATTCCCAATCTACATCCTCTATTACCAAGCATTGGATTTGATTCATGTAATTCATCAACCTTACTTCTCAATTTTGCTGCTGTAACACCCATTTTTCCGGCAAGTATATTTATCTGTTCATTCTCTTTAGGAAGAAATTCATGAAGTGGTGGATCCAATGTTCTTATAACAACGGGGAATCCATCCATTACCTTGAATATTCCTTTAAAATCCTCTTTCTGCATTGGAAGAATTTTATCAAGTGCTTTTTTTCTATCCTTTTCATTATCGGCAAGGATCATTTCTCTTACTGCAAGAATACGCTGATCTCCAAAAAACATATGTTCAGTTCTACAAAGTCCAATGCCCTTTGCTCCGAATTTTCTTGAAATTTCAGCATCAACAGGTGTATCTGCATTACTTCTTATTTCAAGACACTTGAATTCATCGGTCCAATCCATTAATATACCGAATTCATCCTTTAATTCCGGTTTAATTTTTTTAACATCACCCTTAATAACATTACCTGTTGTTCCATCAATTGTAATAATATCACCATCTTTAAAAATTATATCATTTACTTTAATAATCCTCTTTACATAATCTATTTCTATATCATTACATCCGACAACACATGGTTTACCCATTCCTCTTGCAACAACTGCAGCATGTGAGGTCATTCCGCCTCTTGCTGTTAAAATGCCATTACAAATATTCATTCCTGCAATATCTTCAGGAGATGTTTCTTCTCTAACTAGAATTAATTCAGTTTCATTCTTTGCTTTTTCTACTGCTTTTTTCGCACTTAATACAATCCTTCCTGAAGCTGCTCCAGGAGATGCGGGAAGTCCCTTAGCAATAACTGTGATTTTTTCATCTGGATCTATCATGGGATGAAGCATTCCATCAATATTTGTAGGTGTAACTCTTAAAACAGCTGTTTCCTTATCAATAATCTTCTCTTTAACAAAATCAACTGCTATTTTGATTGCTGCATTAGGTGTTCTTTTTCCTGTTCTTGTTTGAAGTATCCACAATTTACCCTTTTCAATTGTAAATTCAAGATCCTGCATATCCTTGTAATGATTTTCCAATTTTGTTCTTATTGAGTATAATTCATTGTACATCTCAGGCATTAATTCTTCAAGTGTTTTTTGCTCATCCTGCATTTTTGATGATTCATTAATGGGCTGCGGTGTCCTTATGCCTGCTACAACATCTTCACCCTGTGCATTTATTAAATATTCACCATAGAAATGATTGTCACCATTTGATGGATTTCTTGTAAATGCAACACCTGTTGCAGAGTTCTCTCCAAGATTACCATATACCATTGCCTGAATATTTACAGCAGTACCAAGATTATCTGGAATATTTTCAATTCTTCTGTATTCTATTGCTCTCTCATTATTCCATGATTTAAATACTGCCTCCATTGCTCCCCATAACTGTTCATTCACATCAGAAGGAAATTCCATGCCTGTTTCTTTTGTTACAAGTTCCTTATATAATTTCACAATTTCCTTAAAACTTTCAGCATTAAGTTCTATATCAATGGATACATTATTCTTTTTCTTAATACTTGAAAGTATTTCTTCAAACTTATCATGGTCAATTTTCATTACAACACTGCCATACATTTGAATAAATCTTCTATATGAATCATATGCAAATCGTTCATTACCGGTCATTGAAGCCAAACCCTTTACTGTCCCGTCATTCAAGCCAAGATTAAGAATTGTATCCATCATACCAGGCATTGAAACAGGAGCACCTGAACGA
Organism: Caldifarciminota bacterium; assembly: GCA_030592285.1. GTDB lineage: Bacteria > Hydrothermota > 32-111 > 32-111 > 32-111 > JAUVJU01. The sequence continues at coordinate 299 of JAUVJU010000055.1, read as the reverse complement.
ACAGAAACAAGAAGTGGATTTGAATTGGAACCAAAATCCCTTTTCATTAACTGCTGTAATTTTTTCATATTTTCATTAACCTGTTCTCTGAAATTATCAGGATATTTTCCATTATTATCTGCATAATATAAACATACTTCAGTTGTTAATGTAAATCCCGGGGGTACAGGTAAATTGATCAAAGCCATTTCAGATAGATTAGCTCCCTTTCCTCCAAGAAGATTCTTCATGTCTGCTTTACCTTCAGCCATATCTTTACCGAAAAAGTAAACCATTTTTTCTTTCATTGTAAGCCTCCT
>JAUVJU010000185.1 GCA_030592285.1 Caldifarciminota bacterium | reverse complement strand
TTGATATAAGTGATGAAAGTAATCCAGTATTAATAGATGAGATATATCTGGAGAGTAATATCCAGTTTATTAGAAGATTAGGAAATTACTTATATGTAAGTAAGAATGATTCTGTGCTAAATATATATTCAATACACCAAGCGGATAATCCAATAATAGCAGGAAATATAGCATTTAGTTATGGATTAATTGTTGGAGATATTAGTTTTTATGAAGATACAGTTTTTCTAACAAGATTAGGGCAGTCAGGATGTGAGTATTATTTGAATGATAGTATAGACCTTCAAAATGTAAGATACATAGACGTAAATACAACATTTAAACAGATTGGCAATTTAGGTATAGGCATTGGAGGAGGAGGAGTAAAAACATATGATATGACTCAAACAGGTAATCTTTATTCATATAATGATATTATGAATTATGGAGAAGAAATCAGGGGTTTTATAATGAATGGTTCTTACATATATGTAGGAATAGGAACTAAAGGTATTGGAATAGTTGATGCATCTGATATTAATAATCTAGTTAATAAAGGCGAGATTGGTACAGGTGCAATAACATATGATGTGGAGTTGATAGAAGATACAATACTTATAGCAGGAAAAGGAACAAAAGGAATAGGGATATATGATATTGAGAGTGACACTATACTAACACAAATAGGTGAATGTGATACAGATGGTTTTGTATATGAACTGGAAGTAATAGGTAATAGATTATATGCGGGAGCCAGAAGTGGAGGATTGATAATCATAGATATTTCAAATAAGAGTAATCCAACAATAATAGGATCATATGATGGATATAGCGAATTTCGTGGAATGGATATAAGGAATAATAGATTATATGCGGCAGGAGCAGATGGAGGAATAAGTATATATGATATAAGTGTAGCAAATGATATAAGTTTTATAAGTAAATCATATACCAGATATATTAGCGAAGATGTATCAGTGGATGATAGTTTTGCATATGTAGCAGAAGGAGATAGCGGACTCACAATAGTAAATATAACGGACGAGGTAAACCCTCATGTAATAGGATATGTGGATATACCATATTTTGCCAGACAGGTGGATAATTATCAGGATGTATGTGTTGTTGGAGGCAATAGAATAAATGATTCTGAAGGTATTATTATCACAGATGTAAGTAATAGAGCAAATCCAATAATTAAAGATACTGTAATGTCTGGTAAAGAAGATGTTTGTTTTACAATATATGATAATTACCTTCATTGTATAGGATTCTATTGGGATAGACATTATGAGATATGGGATATAAACAATCCTGATAGCATTATATTAAAAGATAGTATTAGAGAACATGAAACAAATTTCATTTATATTGTTGTTGATAGTGGATTATCACTTTTAAGTATTAATAATTATGATTCAGTCAAATGTTATGATGTAAGTAATCCTGATAGCATTATAAATGTATCACATATTAACAGTGAATCATTTGGGTACACAATGAGTTATAATAATGGATACCTATATGAATTGATATATAGAGATTGGGATATATATGTGTATAATTATTCAGATGCTGCTAATCCAGTGGAAACCAGTATATACAATCTTGGATATTATTCAGAAGAGATGAAACATAATGGTGATTATATGTATATGAGCATAGGAGGAGGAATTAAGGGAAGTAATCTTGAAAGAGGTAGATATGGATTGAAAATATTTAGAACAAATACATCTAGTATATCTGATAATTCTAAACAGATAAAGGAAGAGATTAGAATTACCTGTACATTTAACACAATTACTATAGAAAATAAAACAAATAAAACTAAAACATATCAAATAGCAGATATAACAGGAAGAGTGTTTGATAAGATTGATGCACAAATAGGTATAACTGAATATAAACCCAGCAAGAGCGGAGTGTATTTTATTGTAACAGATATGAATCAAATAATAAGTAAAGCAATAATTATTAAATAGTGAGATAGCTAAGTAGAACTTTGTTAAGGAGGAGAAAATGATAAAAATGATTTTCAAATGCTCAATCTTTTTTTTGATGATATTTATTTTGATGGGAGCAAATAAACTTACTTTAGAAGATGTTCAACTGCAACTTCAAAATTTACCTGAAAACAAATGTGAGACATTTCAGTGTGATATACAGATGATATATAATGGTGAAATTATTGGTAATACAAAAATGTATAAAGAAGGAACAAAACATAGAATTGAAATAAAATCAACAATAGAAACGGACAACACTGAAGATATGATTATTGTTGGAGACAGTGCAAGTACATATACAAAAACAAAAGACGGATGGATTAAAGGAGAAGGGTCTATAACTCAGAATATGGATATGAGCAAATTGGAAAAGAATTGGGTAGAGATATTGGCAAAAAAGGATGTTAAACTTGAAAGTGTTGAACATAGAAAAGCAATTCTTCAATTTAAAGAAACTGAAAATGTAATGGGTGTAGGGAATGGAAGAGTTTGTATTGATTTAGAAACAGGTAATTTAATCTTTTTTGAATTACAAACACCAATGGGAACATCACAAATGATATTTGAATATGAAAAACAGAAAGGTTATTCATATATGAAGAAAATGAAAATGAAAACAATAAATAGTGATCAAAAATCAATAACAGAAGTAAACTATAATAATGTAAAAGTAAATGCAAAAATCAATCAGAATTTATTCAAAGTTGATAACAAAAATATAATTAAATGAGGTGAGATATGAAATTGAAAGAAATAATCTTAATAATATCAATGATAACTCTGTTATTCTTATCTTCTTGTTCATTATTAATAGATGGATATACAAGAAATGTGGCCTATAATAGTATATGCTGGGAGGATAATGATCATATATTGGTATATGCAAATATAGAAGCATATGATGATTATACAACATTAGGCGGTGGAGCAAGGAAATATATATGGGTAGGAGGAGAAATATGGCGAATCAATGTTTATACAGGGGAA
>JAUVJU010000178.1 GCA_030592285.1 Caldifarciminota bacterium | reverse complement strand
ATTAAGGGTTTTGCAATCACTCTTGGTATAGGGCTTGTGGTAAGTTTCTTTACTGCAATTGTGGTTACCCGTGTAATTTTTGATATTATTACACTTAATAAAGATGTTAAGAAGATAAGGATATAAGGAGGAATAAATGGCTCTCAGGAAGATTAAATTCCCCAAGTTTGAATTTGTTAAACATAGGAAAGTTACATACATAATCTCATTATCATTAATAGTAATAGGACTTATTTCAATTATTGCACGAGGCGGACTAAATTATGGAATAGATTTTACAGGCGGAATAAATCTGCAGGTACATTTTGACAAGCAGGTTAATATTGAAGATATCAGAAAAGTTGCAATGGAGGCGGGCTATAGAAATTCTGTTATTCAAAAATATGGAACAGCAAATGATTATTTAATAAAATTTCAGGGTAATATTGAACAGGAAAAAGATACCATAGGTCCGGAAATAGTAAAATTCAATTCATATCCCAATCCGTCAAATGGAGAAAAAACAGTTGCACTACGAGTAACAGCATATGACTCCAAGTCACCTATAAAGAATATGTTTATTAGAGCAGATTTCATGAGTGAGATCCAGCCAATAAGCTCTGATGATGTTTATGATAAAATTGAAGAAAATGGTAAATTTGATGTATCTGTTGAACAATTCAGCAAGGATACAATACTTACTGTATATATATTTGCTGTTGATTATGCAAACAATAAGGGTCCTGAAAAGGCAATTAAAATTGCTGTAACAGAAAAGGATTCAAAAGCAATACCGGAGATCATTTCATCATGGGAAAAAGAGGATTACATAATAGATGAACAAGAAGCAATCTTCTCACCAACAACAAAAATTGTTCAATTACTTAAGGATAATTTTGCAGAGGCAAATATTAGAATTGATATGGAAGAAATTGTAGGTCCGTCAATTTCAAAAGAATTGCAGACAAAATCACTATGGGTAGTTCTTGCAGGACTTCTTGGAATTCTTATTTATGTGTGGATTAGATTTACATTTAGATTTGGTGTAGCTGCTATAATTGCATTATTCCATGATGTAATTATTACTGTTGGTATATTTTCAATTATGAATAAGGAGATGTCTATTCCTATTGTAGCTGCAATTTTGACCCTAATAGGTTATTCAATTAATGATTCAATTGTTATTTCCGATAGAATAAGAGAAAATATGAAACTGATGAGAAAATCAGGTCTTGGAGAAATTATAACAACATCATTAAATCAGGTATTATCAAGAACAATTATTACCTCACTTACTACCTTAATTGTACTTCTTTGTCTTTATTTTCTTGGAGGACCCGTTATACATGATTTCTCATTTGCATTAATTATTGGAGTTATTATTGGAACATATTCATCTATATATGTAGTTGCTCAACTTGTATTTGACTGGGAAAGAATGTATCCCACAAAAAAAGGCAGGTAATTATTTTAAACGGATTTGAAAAAAGACTATTACCTGATGAACTACTCTTTAAACAGGGTGATCCACCCGATGATGTCTATATGGTTAAAGAAGGCAAAATACGGATTTTCATTGGTAATGGGGATGAAAAAAAACAACTTGCTGTTATGACAGAGGGTGAGTTTATTGGCGAAATGTCTATTATTGATGGGAAACCCCGTTCGGCTTCAGCTGAAGCAATTGATGAATCAGTTGTTTTGATCCTTGATAGGAAATCCATACAGAGACAAATTGAAGAAGATCCATTAATGGGTGCCTTAATCTCTACTTTGGTGAGGCGTCTTAGAGATATGGATAGAAAATTATCGCGTAAAATGAATTGAAGGAAATGCGGGGATGTCAATTAGTATATCTGAAATAGAGAGTTATCTTGATAAATGGAAAGATATTTTAAGATTAAGAGATTGGGATATAGAATTAGAGTTTATAAAAACCCCTTGGAGAAAATCCGGCGATATAAAAATTGATCTGGATGACAAAAAAGCAAAACTATTGGTAAATAACACTCCCAAATGTACAAATATGGAAGAATTGATCATTCATGAATTATTGCATCTTAAACTATATGCAATGGATCAAATGATTGAAGAACTTCTTAATATACTTTATGGAGAGGACGAAAATGATCCCAAAAAGGCATTTGCCTATGGTCAATTTATGCTCTTATTAGAATCTACTGTTGAGGATTTAACAAAAGGATACCTTTCAGCATCTAATAGCAAAAAACCCCTATCTTTTGGCAGATTACAAAAAGAGATAGATAAAGAAATTAAATAAACAAGAATACATGCCCGGGGCTTGACATTATGACATCATAATTCCCACAAAATAGCCTAATTTCATTAAATTAATATGAAATATCCCATTTTTTTATCAAATATTGGGTAATTTTATACTAAAATATCATATCAATCATTAGAGAATCATAAAAAATGTCAAAATGTCAAGCCCCGGGCATATGTATATTATTAATAGTTAAGACTAAATATAAGTCTTAATAATACTTTATATAGGTAAATGAAACATAAACATAATAAATGCGTATTATTAAAAAAGGAGAATATATGAAAAAATTACTGTATGTTGTATTAATTATGATTATTGTCCTGGTATCAGGATGCTGTAAGAAAATTCTTATGCCGCCTGATGTGGATCTTGCTGAATATGAACCTGTGGGAATTATTAATTTCACAGTTAATGCAGAAGGTGAACTTGATGAATTAACAACTCAGCGCTTTATTGAATATATGAGATGGCATCAAACAGGAATTGAAGTTCTTGAACTTGGTGATATGGATGAGGTGCTTGCTGCTGTAAATGAACCCAAGATAACAATTGATGCAATAAAGAAGATTGGGGAACATTATGAAGTGAAAGCATTGATTGTGGGAAATATTGATGTATCTGATATTCAGCCAAATATTGATTTTTCACCTACATTTCCATATGTATCTGCAAGTGCGGATATTGAAGCAACTCTTATTTCTAAAATGTATAAAACACTTAATGGAGCATCTGTCTGGTCTGGAGCAAGAACTGTTAAAACAAAGATTGGCAGTATAAAACTAACTGAAAGTTATATTAATTTTAATGCAAAAGATCCTGTTAAGGCATATGGTGATCTTGTTGATTGTCTTGTTTGGAACATTACATGGAATTTTCGAAATACATGGGAATGTGAAAAATAGCGGATAATCATTTGATAGGATAAAAGAAGGAATATATTGAACATTAGTAGTTTGAGGAATGTATTATACAAATCATAACAGGATTAATCCATGGTTCGCAACCCTCCCAATAATTCCATTTAGAATTATTTTCTTTTTTTTCTTTCCGAATCCTCTCTGTATCTGTCATTCCGCACTGCTGAAAGTTCGCCTGGGTGGAATACGGTATCCAGTATTT
>JAUVJU010000076.1 GCA_030592285.1 Caldifarciminota bacterium | reverse complement strand
GCATTTGTTGTTACTGCTTTTTGTCTTGCAAAATTCAATTTGTCCGTTACATTTTGGTAATTTGTACTGAATTTTTTTCTACTTGGATTCATGCTTGGTATGGCAAATGCAGCAATGATTCCAATAACCACAATTACAACCATAAGTTCAATCAGAGTAAATCCTTTTCGCATTATAAACTCCTTTTCGTTTCAATAATATTATATGCAATAATTATACCATTTATATTGAATATCTAAATTATTATAAAATTACACTTACATTGTTTGTATTAACAATATTGCAATGCATTTTAAGAAATATATGAAATAAAGTTCACATTATTATAGGAATAATTGTACCACAATTAATACAATGTGAGTTTTTTATTCCTGAAATTTCAATAGAATATAGATTCCTAATAATGAGTTCATTACCACAGTTTGGACATATTGTAGTAGAAAATTTATTGCCCGGTATATTCCCAATATAAACAAAATTCAATTTTTGACTTGCAATGCTGTAGAACTGTTCCAATCTCTTTAATGATGTTGGCTTTTTATGATAATTATATGCAGGGAAGTATCTTGATATGTGAAGAGGAATATCATGAGATATATTACTGATAAAATCGATCATCTCTCTAAATTCCTTTTCATTGTCATTATCATTCTCAATGAGTAAATGCGTTACTTCAAGATGAACATTATGTGAAAACAATATTTCAATTGATTGTTTTACAGTACTCAAATTTCCATTTAATATTGATCTATAATATTCATCATTAAATGATTTAATATCAATATTTGCAGCACTTATTAATGGAGCAATTTTTTTCATAGGGGTTTTATTAATATGTCCATTAGATACAATAACAATTTTTATATCCTTATATTTAGTTGCAAAATCATAGATATATTCATACCAGACAAGTGGTTCTGTATATGTGAATGCTATTTTATCCTCATTATAATTATCTAAAATGCTATATAATTTATCAATAGAGACAGTATCAAAGGAGACATTTGTATTTTGGGATATTTCTGCATTTTGACAGAAGGGGCAGTTTAGATTGCATCCTGATTGTGCAATTGACACAATGTTAGTGCCGGGGTAATAATGATATAAAGGTTTTTTCTCAATAGGGTCAATGCTAAGGGTGATGATCTTTTCGTAATTCTCGGCATATAGTATACCATTTTCATTTTTTTTATTTCCACATTTACCTGTTTGTCCTGAGGTAATTATACAATTATGATGGCACAATAAACATTGAACAGTATTATTCTTTTTTTTAATATAAAAATCTGCTTCTCTTTTCATATAATAAATTATAAGTAAATTTGTTAATAGTTCAATATGTTTATTCCTAATTATGGTCACCATAAATAAATGTCCCATTTTCTCAACCACCAAGGTGGTCTACTTTGATTTGGCATATAACCCTTATATACTAATATCTTTACTCCGATATATTCTATCTTTTCTACTCCGTCACGCAAGTAAAGGTTGCATATTCCGAGTAATCCGAGGATATATTCCGAATAATTTGAGGAATATGTTACATAAAACTTTTATTTCTTCAGCTACCTCACACAACCAAATAAATAAGCTGCTGCGAGTATAATAAATACCAATTGTATCGCAGATGCTCATTATATTGGTTGTCTTTGTCCGCTTTTATTCTGAATAATTTGAAGAATATGCTCATCCTCTTTCTTGTCCTCCTCCACTATTTGTATTCTTATGTGTAATAGAGGGGACATTTTTTTTGGTAGTGACATATGTTTATTCTTATCTGCCTGGTGTCATTATCAAACTTGATTTGATAATCCATTATTTTCTTTTCTGTTCTATTGTACAAACATCCCTATTGACATAGGCAGCGAAACAATATACAATATAACCAAGATGAAAACAATATTAACTATTTCAATTATATTTATCTGTTTATTAATTAATAGTAATATTATCATTAATGAAGTTATGGCAAATGTGGAAGGAAGGGATTCAGGGGTTATGTCACCGGGTGATAGAAATGAATTCATTGAAATATATAATGGCTCATCTGATACAATAGTATTAATGGGATATAGGTTATTTGATGGAAATGCTTATGATAATATAATAGAGTGGTTTGATACAATTTCTCCTGAAAAGGGAATAGTAAATGTTGATTATTTACCTTCTCAGTGTTATGGGGTAATCCTTGATCCTGAATATTGTTTAATTGGGGATGAATTAAATATGCCGTATGAATTTAGTGAAGAATCCTATATTTTCACAATAAGCAATACTACCTTTGGTGATAATGGTTTATCAACTGTTGATTTTATTTGTATATTTAATAGTAATGATAAATTAATTAGCTCATTTGGAACTCCTGAAATGGATGATGGATTTCCATATGATTGCGGCGATGGGATCTCGTTTGAAAGAGTAAATCCCTATGCAAAAGATGTACCTGGTAACTGGAAGCCCTGCAATGATCTATCAGGCAATTCCGCTGGAATAAAAAACAGTGTATATACGGAAAATGCTGTAATTGATACAATGATATACCATAATAATACCTTAACTATATATTTTGCATATATGCCAATTAATGGAGCAGCACTAATAATTGAATATCCCTGCTTAGTTGATACAATAAATGTATTTAATGATTCAATAGATATTGATGTAGGAAAGCAGGATGTTTTTAATATAAATATTAAAAATAATCCACATATCTATACATTTATAAAACCAATTCTTAATAACAAATACAAAATATTTTTTAATGAATTTTTTGTAAAGGGCTTAGATAAAGAGTGGATAGAAATCAAAAATGAATGTGGTATAGACTATTATGGTGATCTAAGGATCATTAATAATGACACTTTGATAGTAAAAGGTATTATCATTCCTAATGGCAGCTATTTTGTTATTGCTGAAGATACTCAATTATTAAAATATGATTATCCTTATATTCTGAATTGCATGTATATAAATGAAGCATCAATTAGTTTGCCTGACAGGCAGGATACATTCCAACTATTAATTAATGGCTTAATTATTGATTCCATAATAAGGGGCTATGAAGACAGAGGAGATAGATCAATTGAAAAGATCAAAGGCACAAAGGGTTACAAGTCACTGAACTGGGATATGTGTGTTGATGATTATGGTGGAACACCATTAAAAGCAAATTCATTAAATCAATTATTAAATACTTCTGAAAATCTATTTAGCGTGGATAAACACATAGCCGATGCAAGTAATCCTGTAATTAATCTTTCAGTTAAATCACATTGCAGTATAAATACAATTAATGTAAAAATGTATTCCGAGACCGGGAATTTGATTAATAATCCAATAATTGATAAATTGATATCATCAAATGAAATAATCCCAATAAAGTGTAAAAACATTGAAACAAGGAATATACTGCATATTCTATTTATTGAACTTGAGAATGATTCAGGCAAATTTTTTGGCAAAATCCCAATAGGGATAAGATAGGGACGGTCGTTCACATATTATAAATACTTCTTAGGATTTATAAAATTTGAACGGCCGTCCCTTCTTATCTTATCTTTCTTTTCTTCTCTTTTTTTTCTTATGTAATTTGAACAACCGTCCCTTTTTGATTGAAAAATTATTGATTACGGTTTAATATATATTTATGGATTTTAGGATTCTAATTAATGGCATGATGAAAATTTCAGCAGGATTTAATAGTATGTTTATTCATACCAAATTTAGTGTTGCTGAGTTTTACAGAAATCGTTCAACAATATTATCACAAAACAAATATTTGTGTATAGATCTTGGGAGCGGGAGAAAACTAACATATCAAATGAATAATTATAAGAATATTATCTTAACAGATATTGATTATAAATCATTATTATTAAATAAAGCAACAGAAAATAGAATAAATCTTGATCTTAATAATAATCTGTCATTTATGGATAAGTCCTGTGATTTAATTACATCAGAATTTGTTTTTGAACATATTTCAGATAAGGATTTAATGATTCAGGAAATTAGTCGCATACTTAAATATAATGGTAAGGCAATAATACTTTTTTCATCAGGAAATGCAGAATTTGCAATTTTGAATAGATTATTACCGGAAAAAATAAAATCCCTTTTGCTAAAATATCTATTTAATGATTATACGAAAAAAAGGGGACATAAAGTGTATTATGGGAATTGTAATTACAATGCTATTAAATTAATAATAGAAAAATGTGGGTTGACAGTAATTGATAGTAAGGTAAGTTATTTCAGTGCTCCATATTTTGCGTTTTTTCCTCCACTATATTTTGTAATATTAATATGGGAAGCAATTATTAATGCTTTGAGTATAAAGGGAATGTCTTCTTATGTATGTTTTGAAATAATTAAATCTAATTAATATTGAATTTTGTTTGAGATTGAATATGTTTTCCTGCTAACCATCTTACCTTATCATTTAGAGCGATATCATTTGGAACAAGCTTATCGATCTTTTGAATATATTCCTGATATCTTTTCCAGAAAGAATTGAAATTTTTTAGGCAAGCAAAATTTCGGAATTTTTTCGCTTTCCCACCATCAAGAAGTTCTGCTGCTTTTTCTGAATAAAACAGGAAATCATTTTGATATAAAATAGATAATAAATTTATTATGATTTCAGGAGGGAATCCCCAATCATCAAATAAATATTTTGCCTTTTCTTCATTATCGGAAATTGAATAAAGTTCTCTTGTTATACGTTTAATAAGAAAATCAAAATTTGAATTGAATCTTTTAGGAATTTCTTTGATTTCTCTACTTTTTTCAAAAATGATATTCTTTAATTCATCAACATCAAAATTTTCGCATTGCCATTTTAGAATACAGATAAAGTCAAATGCATCAATTCGGTGATTTCTATTGAATTTATCATTTACATTTAGAAATAGATAATTTTCTATATAGTAATAATGTATGTAATTAGAATTTACCATTGATATCTCCATTAGACATAATTACATTATACATCAAATCACATATTTAGTCAAATAAAACAATGGTATTGATTTATTTCAATTACATATTAAAATAACATAATGGAAAAACAAATTTTACTTATTGTGAATCCTGTTGCCGGCAGCGGTGTAGCAATGAAGAATCTACCTAAGGTGAAAGCGGCTTTAGATGGATTGAGAATCAATTATCGTATAATTATTACAAAAAGAGAATATGATGCTCAGGAAAATATAAAGGAATGGATTAATGATAAAACAGATGAAATTATTCTTATGGGCGGCGATGGAAGTTTGAATGAGATAATAAATAGTTTATATCCTAAAAAAATACCAGTCAAATTGATTGGTTGTGGAACAGGGAATGATTTGGTAAAATCTATTGGTGTGGTACCTTTTGAATCATTCTTTACAGAAAATGTATTTAAGGAAGTAAATATTTTTAGAATGAATGATAAAATCGGAATAAATTCATTGGGAATAGGATTTGATGGTGAAGTGGTTCGCTCAATGAATGAAGACAAGCTTCCTTTACATGGAATTTTAGCATACATGGTTTATGTTGCTAAACATATATTGGGATTTTGTCCACCAATATATTGTTTGAAAAGTGATGGAAAGGAATATAATGGTAAGTACTATACTGTGCTTGTAGCAAATGGACAATCAATTGGAGGAGGATTTTATCTTACTCCAAATGCTGATACTGGGGATGATTTTCTGGACTTATGTCTTATTAAGGATATGCCAATGATTATGAGACCTCTTTTATTAATAAAGGTTCTTTTAAAACGCCATATGTTTGACAGAAATGTAATAATAAAGAAAATCAAACACATTTTTATTAAAAGCAATAGAAAGGTCTATGCTCAGCTTGATGGACAACTTATTTATAATGATGAATTTAGAGTTGATATTTTACCTAATAAATATAAGATTATTGCTACCATAATAAATTAGATAATTTCTATTCATATAAAATCATTGCTTTACTATTTATTCCATCCATAGTAATTATTAATGGTTTATCAAAACGAATATGAGTAATGTATTTCATTTTCTCAATAATTTTAGCCTGTTTCATTTTTTCCCAATTAATAGTATCCTTTCCTAAAAGTGATACAGCAAAATATCCAATATTCATTGAAATGATATTATGGAAGAAATGAGAACCCAATGAAGGATCAATACGAAAACCCTCAATTTCTGTTTCAACAACAATTTTTGCAGAAGAAATGTCTGCCCAATCTACTGGAACTCCCAGATGTTTGTCCTGACTACCCCACCTTCCCGGTCCAATAAGTACATACTTTGTTTTCTTATCAAGCATTTTTTTATTAATGATTTTTATCTCATTTGCTATATCAAGTGTATTAAATTTATTAAAGGTTTTTGGATCAACAAAAATTATGTCCGTAATACTATTTATTTCTCCATTACCCATTGCTTTTGATGAAAATAAAATAATATTGTCTTCATTAATAGAAGATTTATTTACAATAAATTTGTTTTTATATCTGATTATTGGTTTTATCTGTAATATATAGAATAAAAATTTGTTTTCATTATTTTTATTTAGATCCACAGCAAATTCAATTTCCACAGGTGATCCCATTGCTTTTTCAAATATATCCATTAATGTTGAAAGTATATCTGCTAATGGAAAATATCCGTATTTAAGAATATAATCAAAATTTATTACTCTTGGACCTTTTTCATGGATACCTTGTTCCATTTTTTCATTTTGATAATCCCAAACAGATGCAATATAATCCAAAATACCATCCTTTTCTGCCTCCTCAATTTCAAGTTTGAGTAATGTTGCATTTTCTCCATCAACAAGATTATAATTATCCTGCTTCATGTTGATAGCATAGAAATATTTTTGACTATTATTAATTTGTTCCTTTTTTACTGACAATTCAATCTTGGGATACTTAGGACAAAATCTAAAAGCATTTCTGCCATCAATTACAAATTTACCTAAACCCACTCCGATTTCTGCAATTCCATCCTTTGGTTTAATATATGATATAGGATAGTAATTATATGATTGAACAGCCCCTGAAAAATGTGGATAGTACCTGCCATTAATATTATTACCTGCTACCTCTTGAATAATAACAGCCATTTTCTCTTCTTCTATTCTGTAATTTATTGCATTAAAGTAACTTCGTGCATTAGGAGAAAAAACTGATGCATATATAAGTTTGATTGCATCTGTTAATTGTTTTAATCTAATAAATGTATCGGGTGCATTATTTGGCAATAAAAATGTCGTATAAACTCCTGAAAATGATTGTGATATAGAATCCTCAAAAATACTTGATGAGCGAACAGCAAGTGGGAATTCAATATTTTTAATATATTTTTTCAGTGTTTTTATTGATTGTTCTGATAATTTGAAAGTTAAAAATTTTCTTTTAATTTGTTCATAAGTCATTTTTTCAAAATTAATTGAGTTTATATTATTATTTACTATAAATTGTTCAAATTCTTCTGCTCCGATAATTGATGTTCCTGGAATTAAAATTTTAACATTCTCAAACATATTTTCAATTGAAGAATTTTGTATAACATTATTAATAAAAGCAAGTCCTCTTCCTTTTCCTCCCAATGACCCTTCTTTTAAACGGATAATATTTGGTTCTTCCTTAATATATGATTCATTAAAATTAATTATTTTTCCTTTTGATTTATTAATATGAATGGATTTTACAGAGTTAATTAGTAATTTTCTCATTTCATCAACATTTTCAAAATCATCTATTTGAAGATTTTGCAATTTTTTTGCAATAAATATTTCACCCCTTGCCATAAACCATGCTGAAAAATGATTTCTTTTACCATGATATATTAATGAATCGCCAGAAACATTTTTTAAATCCTTACCCAATTCATCAACAGATGATACTCTGCTAATCTCTTTACCATTCTTATCTTTAAATACAAATTTACCAAAACCAAGGTATTTATAGACAAAGTCCTTTAAATCTCCTGCTAATGTATCAGAGTTCTTATTGAGAAATATTGCATTCATTGCATCTGTTCTTTCTACATTCTTGATATCTGCTGATTGCAGCATTACAGGAAGACCTTTGATCTGACTTTTAGCATACTCAGCCAATTCAAAGCCCGCTGTATCATTAGTTTCATTGTTTTTTGGGAATCTTATATCAGTAATCAAACATAACATGTAATCCTTATAAGTGTCAATAAGTTCAACTGCATGCTCATAATCACTTGCCAATAATACTTTTGGACGAACCCGCATTTTGAGAAGTTTGTTAAGTTCATTTAAATGTTCATTTTGAATAAGATGTTGGGATTGCTTCATTAACTCTGTGTAGAGAACCGGTAAATATTGTGAATAATAATTACAGGAATCCTCTACAACAAGTATAACACGAACAAGTCCTAATCTTGTATCTTTCTTAACATTCATAATATCTTCAATATATTTAATCATTGCAAGAAAAATTTTTGCATCTCCATTCCAGACAAATGTTCTATCCAGTTTATTAAAGTCAATTTTATCAGTTATCATTCTAGTCATTAATGGAATTTCGGCATCATCATTGAGTAATACAATCACTGGAATTGTTGAATTAATCCTTTTTATCTCATTTCTTAGTTCAAATGGATTCATTTCATTGATACGCATTGTTAGAATAACCATATCAAAATGCTTGTTTTCAAGTATTTTCAATGCCTTTTTTGCTGATGAAATACTTGTTATTCTTGGAGCACTGGATAAATTCAATTGATGATATTCACCATAGATTTCTTCATTTAAACGACCTTCCATTTCCAGGATAAATGCATCATATAGTGAGGCTACAAGCAAAATGTTTCTAACCTTAAACTGCATTAGATCATTATATATCTCACTATCTGTTTTATGGGATGTATATTCATTAATTATAGATTTGAAATTATCATTTTCCAATAATACCTCCTGAAAAACTATATGTTTTAGTATATTATGATTTCAAATTATATGCAAGGAAAATCTTTATGTAGCATATATCATCACTTATAGTATAGATAGCACAATTTAGATATATGATATGAGGTCGGGCCTTGACATTTTGACATTTTTGCAGTGCCTGATGTACTATTATTGTATACAATAGAGTGATGTTTGTCAATATGTAGTGTATTTATAAATAATCTAATGAAAAAGAGCGGTTTTTTATGAATAATACTGTCAAAATGTCAAGGCCCGACCTAATTCTTCTATTTAAGAAATAATGATTCACTTGAATTTTTGCTTATTATATATAAAATGGTAATATGGATAAAGACAAATTAGAATACTTTATGGATATTGCTCTTGAAGAGGCATTGAAAGCATATAAAGAGGATGAAGTGCCTGTGGGAGCAGTAATTGCTAAGGATAATAAGGTTATTTCAAAAGGACACAATAGTGTAGAAAAATCAAAGGATGCAATTATGCATGCTGAAATTATTGCTATTAGAAAAGCTCAAAAAATAGTAGGGGACTGGCGTTTATCCGAATGTTATCTTTTTTCTACTATTGAGCCATGTATTATGTGTACTTCTGCAGCGATTTTATCCCGTATTGATACAATTGTTTATGGTGCTGAGGATCCGAAATTCGGTGGCATTAAATCACTTATTAATATTCCTGAATTAAAGAACTTGAATCATAAAATTAATGTGATAAAATCCGTTAGAGAAAATGAAGCAATTGAATTAATGCAGAATTTCTTTAAAAACATTAGATTAAAACGGAGAGGTGGCTGAGTCCGGTTTAAGGCACCGCACTCGAAATGCGGCGTACCCTCGGGTACCGTGGGTTCAAATCCCACCTTCTCCGTTTTTAAAAATAGGTGGGATTTAATTTTCCGCAGGAAAATGGAAACCAAAGGTTTTTAGAAGCCATAGGGTTTAGAAGCATCAACTCGTATGGGCTATACAAGGCTGCTTCATGACCTTGTCATGCACCCCACCTTCTCCGTTTTTAAAAACAGGTGGGATTTAATTTTC
>JAUVJU010000045.1 GCA_030592285.1 Caldifarciminota bacterium | reverse complement strand
TATTTCCATTAGAATTAATAACCCGTTTTGCATCTACCCTTTCTCTATGGTAATCTTTATAAAGCTCATCAAAATAATTATCTTTGGGATCTTCATTTTTAGGATCTGAATTACTCAATAATAATAAAGCATCTTTTTTATCCATTTTATTGAAAAAATCTGCTAATCGTGATTGATCTTTTTCATTGAAGCCATCCTTACAATAATTTGTAAAAGCAGCAGTGTTGTTTAATGGGCGATAAGGAGGATCAAGATACATAAAAGTGTTCTTTCTGATAAACTTTCTGGATTCTTCAAAATCCCCTGCAATTATTTTTGTATTTTGTAATGCTTTACTAACTTCATGTATATTTTTGATATTACAAATAGTTGGATTCTGATATGAACCATGTGGAACATTAAACTCATTTTTACTGTTCACTCGGTATAATCCATTAAAACATGTTTTATTCAAAAAAAGAAGATAAGCAGTAAGTTTGATCCGACTTTTCAATTCTTTATTGTAATTTAATGTCTTAGTTTCTTTATTGAATAAATTTCTTATATGGTAATAATAATCCTTTCTTTCCTGTTTGTCTTTTTTTAGATATTTTCTTTCAATTTTAGACAGAAATTGTACTAATTCATCTGGATTTTCTTTAATTACATTATAGGAAAGAACTATTTCTTCATTTACATCTATTAAATAAGATTTTTTTATATTAAAATTACTTTTTAAATAAAAGAAAACAGCTCCTCCACCAACAAATGGTTCAATGTATGTATCAATTTTTTTTGTTTCAAGAATTTTTTTAGGTAATCTACATATTATTTCATTTAATAATTGGGTTTTGCCACCCGCCCATTTTAAAAATGGTTTTGCATTTATAGTATTTACTTTTTTTTCTTTAATGATACTTGGATTTTTAATTCCAATGCAAGTTTTCACTCATTTTCCTCAAAACTAAATAATAAAATTTGAAAATATTTTGAATAAATAATTCCTCCAATATAATAATTACTTATATTACATTATAACATTATTAAAATTCAATTCAAGGATAACTTTTTCCAGGGACAGTGGTAGGAAAAGTAGAAAAATTGGAGAATACTGGATACCCGATCAGGTCGGGTATGACAGAGAAGGAATAAGAAATGAAGATCCTTCGGTCATTCGGCTAGCTCATGACGGAAAGAAAGAGGGCACGGCACGCCGTTCCCCTACAGCTCAGGACACGATGATCCTTCGGCCATTCGGTTTGACTCATGACAGGCTCCGCTCAGGACACGATGATCCTTCGGCCTCGCTCAGGATTTTCAAAGATTTCAAGGGGTCGGAGGTTGTAAAGTTGTAATTTCTTGTAAGTGTATGTGTACCGTTTTGGTTGGAGGGTTATGAACCCTCCACTACAACACATAATTGAAATGAAGATCCTTCGGTTATGCTCAGGATGAAACAGGGGTCGGAGGTTGGAATTTTGGAATTTCTTGTAAGTACCAAGCATTGGGCGAGTTGGAAGGGGTTTTTGGGTGAATCAAAATAACTTCAGTGTTTGATTATTTGGATGATTTTGACAAAACCTTTGGCTTTGCACATGGTGGGAAAAAATTAATCATAGGAATAGGGGGTTCAGAGGATGAACCCCCAGTCAGGATAAAAGGATGGAGAGTAATTTCACTTTTTATTCTTATCCGGGATTTCTTCCATAATAAATGTATAATTATTACCTAAGGAATAATAGAATTTGCCCTGATAGATTGATGTAATATACTTAACAAGCACTTTATCCTTTGTTGTTACACTTATTCCATATAGTATTCCTGTTCTGGGATGTTTTGGTTTACCATTAGCCAGCACCCAATTTTCCCAATCATACCTTACATCCAATTCCGGTGTTCTGGAAAATTTGAAATCTTCAGGCAGATAGGGTTTCAACTCCTTTGGGATACCTCCGGGATAATAGTCAGGAGGATATTTCCCTTTTTCAAGAAAACATGCAACTGCTGCAGTATGTATCACCTTAAAATCAGCAATTACAGATACTGCCTGTGCCATTTTCTTTGCTTTCATATATTCAGGTATGGAAAGTGAAGCAAGTATGCCAACAATTGTTAGCACAACCATTGTTTCTATTAATGTAAATCCATTTTTCATTTTCCACCTCCCAGTTCTTCCGGTAATTCCGGGAATTTATCTGTCTGTGAATTATATATCAGCATTGTGTTATCTGTTTTCACTGATATTATGTAATACTCATTATTTGTTTTGTATGAAACATATTCATTATCAATTTCAATTTCATCCGTTATTGGCAATCTCTTGTTAATATCTTTAAAACTCTCTACTGAGAGTGCGGAAAAATACATTACTGCATTTACACTTATCAGCATTTCTTCCTCACTCATTTCAGGAATACTATTTAAACTGTATATTCTGATCCCCATAATCGTGAATGATAGTACAAACAAAATAAGCATTATAGTAATTAATGGCTTTTTTGATCTCCGCTTTTTTTCCTCAGGGACAAACTGCTCATTCTCATTAATCTTCTTTTCTGCCTGATTAGCAGCATCCTCAATAATTTGCTTTTTCATTTTTTCCATAACTCCTCCTTTATTTGGGACTCTATAATTTTTAGTGCATTAGCTAATTTTTCATTTTGATGTTTCAGTAAATCAAGGTTTTGTATTTTTGCATTTGTTTCAATATTAACTGCAATTTGTTGAATCCTGTCAGCACAAACACTTGATGATGCACCCTTTAGTTTGTGTGCCTGTTTTTTAACAGCATCATAATCACCAATTTTTGTTTTCTCTCTGATATTATAGGCAATCTCTTTTGCTTCACTAATAAATACTGCTGCTAATTCTGAAATATATTCAATACTTCCACCAAGTCTTTTCTTCAATTCTTCAATATTCAAATCTAATATCTCATTATTCTCAGATATATCCGTCCACTTCATAATTATATCCTTCAATTCATTTGGTTTAACAGGTTTTGATATATAATCATTCATGCCTGCTTTCATGCATGCATCCCTTGTCCCCTTCATAACATCTGCTGACATTGCAATTATGGGAATTTCCAATCCCATTTTATTCCTTATTTTCTTAGTTGCTTCATATCCATCCATAACGGGCATCTGCAGATCCATGAGTATAATATCAAAAGGTATCTTTTTTATTGCATCCAATGCTTCCTCTCCATTGCCGACACATAGAATATTGTGTCCCATTTTCTTTATCATTATTTTTGCTACTTTCTGATTAGTGATATTATCTTCGGCTAATAAAATAGTAATCATTTTAGTTGGTTTTTTTATATTCTCACTTTTTTTCTTTTCCTTTGGATTTTTATCTTTGCTTCTCAATCTATGAATTGTGTTTATCAGAGCACCCTGTTTTATTGGCTTATTGATAAGTGCATCAAAACCCATTTCACTAATGCGTCCATTTTTACCTGATACGGTTATTGATGTCATTAGAATAGTAGATTGTTTTTCATTGGGAAATTCATCCCTTATTTTCTGCACAAGCATTATACCATCCATTTCAGGCATGATCATATCTGTTAATAAGATATCAAATTTTCTTCCCATTGAATATTCCTGTCTTAAAATTTTAAGAGCATTTTTACCATTTGATGCTTCCATGTATTCAATACCCCATTTATCCAGGATTGCTGAAACAAGCCTTCTGTTTGTACTATTATCATCAACATGGAGTATTCTTATGCCTTCAATATCAATTATAGTATCCGCTACTATCTTATTTTCCGATTCTACTTTATTCAATAAAACATCAAACCAGAATATTGAGCCCTCACCGGGAATACTCTTAACTTTAAGTTCTCCGCCCATTAGTTTAACAAGCTGCTTTGAAATTGCCAGCCCAAGTCCTGTTCCTCCAAATTGTCTTGTTGTTGATGCATCTGCCTGTGTAAATGATTCAAATATCTTCTCAATTTTCCCTGCTGGTATACCTATTCCCGTATCCTTTACTGAAAATCTAACAATCTGCTTTTCGTTTTCTTCCTTTATCATTTCAACAAGCAATTCAACAAAACCTTGTTTTGTAAATTTTATTGCATTCCCGATCAGATTGATAAGCACCTGTCTTAATCTCCCCGGATCTCCATTCACAAATTCAGATATCTTATTATCAATAAAGTATGTGTATTCAATACTTTTTTCCTGTGCTTTCAATGCCATAATATCATTCATTTCTTCTAAAACCGTTCTTGCATTATAATTCATATTCTCCAATTCTATTTTACCTGCTTCAATCTTGGAAAAATCCAAAATATCATTAATTATAGTAAGTAGTGAATCCGAACTGTTCTGTATGATCTTTGTATATTCCCTCTGCTCCACACTAAGTTCGGTCTCCAACAATAATCCTGTCATACCAATAATTCCATTCATAGGTGTTCTAATCTCATGACTCATATTCGCAAGGAATTGTGCCTTTGCAGAATTTGCCATTTCTGCCTCAAATGCGAATTTGTTGGCAATATCAATATTCTTCAATAACTCCCCATTAATGATTTCCATCTCTTTATGAGTTTTATTGAGCATTTCCTCATTAAGTTTTTTTACAGTAATATCTTCCTTTACTGCAACAAAATTTGTAATATTGCCTTCATTATCCTGAATAGGGCTAATAGAAACATTCTCCCAGAACAGGGTTCCATCCTTTTTTCTGTTATGGAATTGACCTTTCCATACATTTCCTGCTTTTATTGTATTCCAAAATTCTCTATATTCTATTTCTGTTTTATCTCCTGCCTTTAGTATTCTGGGATTTTGTCCAATTACTTCTTTATATGTATAGCCAGTCATTTCTGTGAATGTCGGATTCACATACTCAATATTCCCATCTGTATCGGTCAATATAATAGTCACAGGACTTTGTTCAATTGCTTTTGAAAACTTCCTTATATCATTTTCCATTTTGATTCTTTCAGTTATATCAGTACCTGCAGATGCAACCCCAATAATTTCACCATTATCATTGGTTAATGGTGTATTATACCATTCACATGTTATTGTTTTCCCATCTTTTGTGATATTCTCATTCACATTACTATTCGCCTTTTCTCCAAATAATTTACTTTTAAAATCAAGTATTTCATCTTTTAGATATTCCGGGATTATAAGTTCTATCACAGATTTTCCAATTGCATATTCCGATTTGTATCCAAATATCTTTTCTGCTGCAGGATTCCAATACATGATATTCATATTAGTATCCCATTCAATAACGGCAAGCGGTGTGTTCTCAAAATGTAATGCCTGTTTCTTTTTTGAATCGCGTAATTCATGTTCAATTTCCTTAAGATGTGTTATATCAGTAAATGTTCCTTCAACATATCTATCATTCTTGCCATTATTCACCAAATGGGCATTTGCTGTCATATAGAGAACCTTGCCATTTTTTGATAGCATTTCCATTTCAAAATTCTCTACATAACCATTCCTTCTTAACATATTTATCATATTTTTACTAATATCGCTGTTCTTATAAAATCTGGATGCCTTTTTTCCTATAACTTCTTCCTCTTTATATCCTGTTATTCTTTCAACAGAGGGACTCAGCATTAATATCTTACCCTTGATATCTGTTCTGAAATATATGTCATGTAGATTATTAAAAATATTCCTGTAATTTTCTTCACTTTTTTTCAAATTTTCTTCTATCCTTATCTGTTCAGACATATCAATAAATAGTTCAAGCAAAACTTCCTCATTGTCAAGATGAATAGGAATCACTGTTTTTAATACAGGCACCTCCTTTCCTAATTTGTTCACAATAACTCTCTTAGAATTATCAACCGTTTGATGAAGATCCAGTACAGGACAGGAATCTTTCTTTGTAGTGCATATATAATCATTGCATTGCTTTCCAATTAATTCATTTTCACTATATCCTGTTGTTTTAACAGCATATTTATTCATCATTTTGATTTTCTTTTTTCTATCAATTATCATTATTCCAATAGGAATACTTGAAAACATATTTTCATTTGTTTTTAATGCTTCCTGCAACTTTTTTTTAATGTCTATTTCTTTTCCCTTTCTTAAGTATTTAATATTCAAATCCAAAATATTTTCCTTTTTAATTACAGTATTATTCCTATTTTTATTCATATTTCACCTTCATCTTACTTTTGATTTTATTCTTTGAGATATGCGTTTTACTCGTGCAAGCAATTTGTCCGGCATTATGGGCTTAGGCAGGAATTCATCAACTCCCAGATCAAAGCTCTTCAATTCATTCTCCAATTCGCTCTTGGTTGTTAGCATGATTATTGGAATATCGCTGATATTATCTGTTTCCCTTATTATCTTCAATGCCTCAAACCCATTCATTTTCGGCATCATTAGATCCATAATAATAATATCCGCAATATTGTTTTTGAGATATTGAAGACAATCATATCCATTCTCAACCTCTGAAACATCAAACCCTTCGGATTCTAGTACTGGTCTAAGCATCATTCTTACTGTTTTTGAATCATCAACAATTAGTATTTTCTTATTATCACTGTATGTAGATTTTTTTGATACCTCTGTAATAGGAGGCCATACAACTTGTTCATTTTCAATGCGTAAGCCTCTAAGATCTACTGCATTTGCAATCTCTTCAAGTGTTGTTTCTCCATTTAGCACCTTTCTCAGTGCAGATACTGCCATTGGCTCAGAGCCATTATCAGTAAGATATCTAAACATGCTTAGTTTACTTTTTTCCTCAAGTATCATTTCCTTAAATTGCTCATCCAAATCTATCATTTCATATATAACTGTTCTGCCATGATACCCAGTACTGCTGCATTTGCTGCATCCACTCACCTTCACCTGATTGAATCCTTCTGAGATCAGACCTTTACTTTCAATTAACTCATTATCTGCTTCTTCAATATCGCCGCAATATGGACATACTTTCCTGACAAGGCGTTGAGCAACAACTCCAATAACCGAATCAGCAATAAGATTTGCGGATATACCCATGGATACAAGACGAGAAAATACGGAGAGTGCATCATTTGTATGTATTGTGCTAAGTACAAGATGTCCTGTTAATGCTGCCTGAACAGCAATCTTTGCAGTTTCATTATCCCGAATCTCACCAATTAATATTATATCCGGATCCTGCCTGAGAATTGCTTTAAGGGCTGAAGGAAATGTTGCTCCTCCTTTCTCATTGACCTGTACCTGTGTAATTCCCTCAATCTTGTATTCTATTGGATCCTCTACAGTAATAATATTATTTTCCACTGTTTTTAATTCATTGAGAAGCGAATATAATGTTGTTGTCTTTCCGCTTCCTGTTGGACCACATACAAATATAATTCCATAGGGCTTTAATATCATTTGCTTTAATATGGCTATTGCTTTATCATTATAACCAAGATTTGTTAAACTAATATTAAATTTTGATTTATCTAATAATCTAATAACACATTTTTCTCCATAAAGTGAAGGAATAGTATTTACCCTCAAATCTACTTCGTTTTCCTCTACTACAAGAGATAATGAACCATCCTGCGGTTTTCTTCTTTCTGCAATATCCATTTTAGATATTATCTTGATTCTTGAAATAATACTCTGAGCAAGTTTTGCATTGAGTTTGGCATATGTCTGTAAATGACCATCCATTCTAAATCTAATAAGAAGAAATGATTTTTGCGGCTCTATATGAATATCTGTTGCTCCTTTCCGTATTGCTTCAATAATAATAATATTCACCAAACGAATAATAGGCGGCTGATCTGCAAGGGTTTTTAGATCCATACTGCGTATATTATCATTAGCTGCTGCATCTCCAAGAATTTCAATTGTATTGTCTTCTATATCATCAGCATCTATACCACTTGCCGGCAATAATTCATCCAGAGTTTTCTTTATCTCTTCTTCTCTTAATAGATGTACATTCACATCCATACCTGTAATAAATTCTATATCCTTTACCGTATCAATATCAAATGGATTTGATATACCTAATTCTATACTGCTTTTTTCAACATTTATAGGCAATATATTCCTTTCCCTGAGAAAATTGGAAGGTAGTAAATTTGGTATAGCTTTTAGATTAATGCTTTCTGAATATTTCACTCTGTAAAAATCAGCATAGGCAATTAAAATGCTGTCCTTTAGATCCTTGCTTTTTATAAAAATTGCCTCAACCGCTTTTATACTAAATTTATCTGCAAGCGTTTGAGCCTTTTCAAATTCCTTGCGGTTAATTATTTTTTTGTTTATAAGATACTCTGTAAATTCCATATTTTCCTCAATATGCTGTTTGATATTTGTTAGAGTTTATTGTTTCCATCCTGCCTCCTTATGCATGCTATTTTATTGAGCAATTAACATGCCCTCTTTATGTTACACATATTGCAATACTTATGCTTTTTAATTCAGGATATTCTGTCTTGCTTTTTTGACACTGGAATAAGGGGATGACAGAATAAGAAGGCACAGCCCGCCGAGCCACTACGGCAGATTGTGCTCAGGGCGGGGAAGAAAAGATATTTTGACCTTACTTTAATATATACTTACAATTCTTCTAAATATGTGATAAGTTTACTCTATAGGATAAACTAAGAAGGAGATATGATATGAAAATAATAAAGGAAAGAAAGAGGGCATGGCACGCAACATATTCTTCGGATTACTCAGAAAACATATTCTTCGGATTACTCAGAAAACATATTCTTCGGATTACTCAGAATATGCCCCTACAGTTCAGGGCGGGAGAAATACTGGATTCCCTATTTCACCACAGCGAACTTTCAGCAGTCGGGAATGATACAGAAGAAAGAAAAAAATAATTTATTGAATATTTATAATATATCCGTATAATAGAAAAAAATAAATTTGGAGGTACAATGAAGTTTAGAACCTTATTAATGTCATTTATCATTCTTTTATCCTGCATTATCATTTTCGCTGACAATGAAATACCAATTGATGAAAATAATGCTTATGGGTTTAATGGAATAAAAGCATCTGGGGATTCCTTAAATACAACCTTGTTAGGTGGCTGGTTTAATGGACCAAGTGAATCAGTATATGTATCCGATACAATTGCTTATGTTTCAGTTGGGGGAAATTTGGATATTTTTAATATAACTGATCCAACTAATATTCAATTGATCAGCGAAACAAAATTACCAGCATATATATATGATGTATATGTACAATCAGGTATATTATATGCAGCAATTGGAAATGATGGTGTATGTGCTGTGGATGTTTCTGATGTTAATAATCCTTTAATTTGTTCAACAGTAAATGTGACTAGATATGTATATTCAATTCATGCAATTGATACATTGGTTTATGTTGCTGAAGGAACTTATGGAATAGAAATATTTAACTATTCCAATCCATATGTTCCTATTTCAATAGGTTCATACAATACTCCTACATATGCAAGGTCGGTTCATGTTATTGATACTGTAGCTTTTGTATCTGAGGTTTCAAGTGGAGTATTAATGCTAAATGTTGCTAATGTTTCTTCAATATCAGAGATCGGATCAATTGATTCGGTAGATTATGTTTATAATACTTATGTAAAGGATACATTAATATATCTTGCAGATGATGATAATGGTTTACGAATTTTCAATATAGCAGATATGACAAATCCTATTGAATTGGGAAATTATGATATTGGGAATAATCTCCGATATGTTATAGTTATAGATACTCTTGCATATCTTTCCTGGGATAATAATGGGTTGAGAATTGTAAATGTTGCTGACCCAACAAATATAGTTCCGCTTGATTTCATAGATTTGCCGGGAAATATCAAGGAAGTACAGGTTTTAAATAATCATGCTTATGCTGCTTATGATTATACAGGATTTTATGTATTTGATGTAAGTGATCCTACAAATATAGTAGAAGCTGATTCTTTTGCAATTGCTTCGGATACTGAAGAAGTATTTATTGTTGATACTGTTGCTTATGTTTCCAATATGTATTGTGGAATGAAAATATTAAACATTGCTGATCCATCTAATATTACTTTAATAGGAGAAGCTCCTGCAGGTGGATTTACAAGACAGATTGTTATTAATGATACATTTGCATATTCATGCGAAGCAACAGGGAATGTTGTGATTAGAAGTATTGCAGATCCAACAAATCCTTATGAAATAGGATTCTTTTCCGGTGGAAGTTCACCATATAATGTTGTTGTTAAGGATACATTATTATTTTGTATATGTGACAATGGATTCTATATTGTTAATATTGCTGTTCCCGCAACACCGGCACTTGTAAATTCCATTACAGGGTTTTCAAATAGCAGAGGAATCTTTATTAAAGATACATTTGCATATATGACAGATACAAATATCGGATTAATTGTTTTTAATATTTCAGATCCTGCTAATCCAGTAATAATTGATTCCTTGGATCCAGGGGGCTATACACGAGATGTTTTTGTAAAGGATTCCATTGCATATGTTTCTGATGGTGGTAATGATATAAGTATTATCAGCATAGCTAATCCTGACAGTATGTATATAATTAGCAAATACAATACTTCTTATGCTTATGAAGCAGTAGTTATTGATACAATTCTTTATATTGCTGATTCTAATCTGGGTTTGGATATTGTCAGTATTGCAAATCCTGCTGCTCCTTATCGAATTGGGTATTATGAAACAGGCAGTACATCGCATGCTGTTTTTGTTCAAGGATTTAATGCATATATAGCTGATGGTGAGGATGGACTATATATTTTGAAATTTCCAATGGATGCAATTGTTTCCTTTGATCTATCCGGTACAGTGGGATTATCAAATAATCCTGCAGATTCAAGTGATACTTATGTATCAATTGCGGCATTAGGTCTTTTAGATACAACAGATATACATGGATACTATGAATTTACAGGATTAGATGCCGGAACATATACAGCAACATTCTCACACACCGATTATATTACCGATACTGTTGATATAGGGGTCTATTCGGATAAAGTATTTAATATAGTATTAAACACAATAATCCCTTATTATGATATCACAGGTACAGTGGGGCTGTCAGACAATCCTGCTGATTCAAGCGATTCATATATATCAATAGTAGAATTAGCACTTATAGATACAACAGATGCACATGGATACTATGAGTTCCTCAATATTGCAGGAGATATCTATACATTAATATATGATCATGATACATATAAACCAGATACAATAATAGATTCATTAGATGGTGACCATGTTATTAATATAACATTATTAGCCCTTTCAGGCATATCAGATATAGATATGAACAGACCGACAATATCGGATATTAAGACAGAGAAAAACATATCCTTTGTGTATAATAAGCTAACAGATAGTCCCTCAACAGTATGTTTATATGATGTATCAGGCAGAGAGATATTCAGAAAGGAAATAAATGAACAGGGCTTATACAAAGTGCAGACAGGTAATATGATCAAAGGAATATATTTTCTAAGAATAGATGAACAGGAAATCATTCATAAACGGAAACTTATTTTAATTAAATAGTATTATTAAGATAGGTGATGCAGAAGTACGCTGGTGATAAAGAAGTGGCTAGTATGCTGGTGGAGAAAAGAAAAGAAAAGAAAAAGAAGAGAGAAGATGGATTCCAATATATTCTTCAAATTACTCGGAATCAATACATTCTTCCTACGGAGAAAGACAACCAATATAATGAGCATCTGCGATACAATTGGTACTTACTATACTCGCAGCAGCTCATTTATTTGGTTGTGTGACGGAGTGGGAAAAAGATAAGAAATAAAAGCTTTTCGTAATATATTCCTCGAATTATAATTCGTAATACATTCCTCAGATTACTCGGAATCAATACATTCTTCGAATTACTCAGAATGTACCTCAAATTACTAATGACGCACATATTCCTCGAATTACTCGGAATATGCCTTCGTAGGAATGACAGAAAAGGAGAAAGAATTGGTACGCTGATACTTCTCCTTATGTCTTTTTCTTTTTCTGTTTGGAGGCAGGGAATAATACATTATTGAGGATCAATCGATAGCCGGGTGAATGTTTAAAGAACGAAAGATCGGTGGGCGGATCATTAACATAATGAACATAATCCTCAGGATCATGCCCTGCCAAAAATGTAAAGAATCCATCCCCATAATTTCCATGTATATATTTTGCATATTTATCATTAACTGAATTTGCTAATATTATTACATCATTTCTAATTTTCTCTTTATTATAAGATGTTGTTCTTCCCAAAAATTCACTGACAAACTGTTCATGATTCTGCGTTAGCATTGCCTCAACAACATCAATTCTCGGTGCAAAGTGATTAAGCTCAAATTTAAGCCCCTGCCATAATTGTTTTGATGGCGGTTCATAATTGATATCGGCAAGATTCATTGATCTTGTTTGATTCAAATGGAAATCCTTAAATGCAAATGTATTAGTATAATCCAATGCAATTTCCCCAAAGCCGTCTCCATCAAGGATTGCCGGAATATTATCATCCTTTCCAAGTGCTAAGGCAATATCAATTGAATTTGTTGCAGAACACATTGAGAAAAGGAATCCTCCTCTCTTAATATAATCACTCACCTCAATTGCCACATCTCTTTTCATTAACCAATATTTCTTATATCCCATTTCTTTTGATAGCATTACATTGTCCGTGTATAATTTCTGAAACCATTTTTGATTATATGAATTTAGATAAAATCTATCAAATTGTCCTGTAAAATCCTCATGATGAAGATGCAGCCATTCATACTTATTAAGCATGCCATTTAGAATCTCCCTATCATAAACAACATCATACTCTATATCAGCATAATCCAAAGCCAATGTTACCGCATCATCCCATGGCTCCTTATTCTTAGGAGAATACACAGCAATTTTGGGTGCCTTTTCAAGAAGAACATCCTTCAAATAATTATTTTCAACTTCTGCTAATATGGATACCTTTCCGCTTTCATCAAGCATGTATGATAGAACACCCCATTTACAGGCATCTTTATATGCCTTTTCATATTCCTCAATAATAAATGAACCGCCTCTGTAATCAAGAAGCCAATGCACATTATTTCCTCTTTCTAATGCTTTATATACAATACCATAAGATCTAAGATGATCCGATTGCTCATAATCCATTGGAATAAAAAGATATGAATTAAATGCTAATAATGGTATTAATAATAATAAAAGTATAAATGCTTTTTTCATTTGATCATTCCCTCCATTAAGGGTATAAGTGGATAATCGGGAAAAGTGTTTTTGAAATCCATGTATTGTTCCTTATCAAACATATTATTAATATAGTTCGTTAATAGAATATAGGCATAGGTATTATCATTTTCTTTTAATTTATCAATCATTTCATTACTTATATTATTATCCCTTAATGCCATTTCATAGGCAAGCGGAGAATTTTTCCCTATTATCATTAATATGGGTTTCATATCTTTATAGTTATTAAGTACATAGTATCTGTAAATTGTTCCATCATCAATATACTCAGTTAATATCAATAATTTCACATAATACATTTTTGCTGAAAAAGAAAATTTTGATACAAGTAATCGTGAAATCTGCTTTTTGAAAATATCTATTTTAGAATTAAAAAGAGAATGAAGTATATCGGTATACATTAATACATCTGATAATATATTTATATGTTCTCTGAATGATTCATACCCGCTATAATTCCCCGTATATAACATTGATACCATTTTAAGGATTTTTATATTTTTTTCATCATTTTCATTATAGGAATAATCCATAATATTATTATGCTTTATTGCCTGTTTCATTTCTCTATAAATATCCGCTAAATCATCCTTAAATGCTTTACTATAATCATTATTAATATCAATCACCGCCATTAACACAATTTCATCTGTAAAAAGAATCCCTCTCTTTCTATTGATTATTTCCATAAGAAGCATTTCCTTATAATTCCCGGTGTAAATATCTTTGCTTAGCAGTAGTTTTATACTTTCATCATTATATTTTAAAATCTCACTTAAATATATCTTTTTACCGCTTATTGCATACATTATTCCATTTGAGTAAAAATGCAGATCACTAAATGCATGTGATCTTTTTGCAATACTTTCTAAAATTCCTTTGAGTTTAAATATCTTTGCATATTTATAATAATCAAGTTTACCCTCTTTTTGTTTTAGAATAAAATCAATCAATGCTTTGTTTCCTTTTTTCTCATGATAATTTATTAGAATGGGATATATTCTTTCATCCATTATATATCTATTTGCTTCCTTAACAAATATATCCATAAAATCATTATCCTTAATAATAGGACGCATAACATTTATAAACATACCTGCCGGAATATGTTCCTTATTTGATAAAAGAATATTAACAGCAGATATTCTTTCCTTTTTATCTGCTTTTTCAAGGATATCAACAATGCCTCTTATATTCCGTTTTTCAATAAAACCCTTTAGATCACTTTTCCAATCATTATTCAATGTGAATATCATAAGTAGAATAATTAATAATCTCATTTGAATATCTCCATAATATATTGTCTGATCTTTGATTCATATTCCGGACAATTAAGTTCCTTCAAATATTTAAATATCAATTCCCTCTTCCTATTATACTTATAACCAAGATCATCAGGAGTAATTATTTCAATCTTGCCGGGAATATAAATACCCGGGGATGATTCTCTCTCTTCTGTTATTCCCTGTCTATATACGGATTTTTGAATATTCAGCATTCTATTTAATATTCTCTTTTCCTTATTTAATAATTCTTCACTAAGATTACCCTTAGAGACATCATCACTAATATCTTCCAGTGAATCCGCAATATGCTCAAGTTCACCTAACAGTTTTCCACCGCCCTTATTCATTTCTCTCATCTTACCTGCTATTTCTCTCTGCATATTTGCAATGTCCTGTAATAGCTGTGGCTCTCCTTTACCCATATTCATTAATTCCTGAAGCATCTCAGATATTGCCTGCTCCTTTTTGCTCATATTCTGCATTTGAC
>JAUVJU010000081.1 GCA_030592285.1 Caldifarciminota bacterium | reverse complement strand
CTGCATTTAACATATTAGGTAATACTAAAGAAGTTAAAATTGTTCCTCCAATAAGAAATTCTTTTTTGTGCTTATTTATGAATTCTTTTGATTTATTTTTATAATCTTCAAGTTTTTTTATTATGTTCTCTAGTTTCATATTAATAATAAATAAAGAATAAATAGTATATAAAGGTTTCTATTGGTTGTAACTACAAAGTAGTTACTATCTACTTATTTTTGTAGCCATGTTCCTTCTGTAGATGCTTCAAACCTATAGGTTTATCTTCCCAATAGAAATCTATATACTTTTTCTTTATTTTTCCTCCTTTTTAGTTAAAGATTAATTAATATTTCCCAATGTCCACCTTTGGCAGGACCAATTCGCTTTATTCTTTTTTCTTTTTTAAGTTTTGCTATTTGCCATTCTATTCCTTTTTGTGAAATTCCTATAATTTCTGCTAGTTCATTTATTGTAATATATGGAGTTGCTTCTAAAAGAGACAAAATTTTCTCCCTAGTTTTCTCCCTAGTTTTCTCCCTAGTTTTCTCAGTATTCTCAGGTATATAGTTTTTCTTTCTGAAAGTTACTCTGAAAGCAATGCCTGGCTCGCTCCATTCCAGTTTTATTTCAGAGTAGTTTTTTAGATCGTCAGAAATTATTTTCAGTCCATTTCCCCATTGTTCTATAATACCCAGTTTTTTGAATGCAGCAGCAATTAATTTATTGCGTATTTCCGATTGTCCGGCTTCCATAAGGTTAAAATCCACTGAAGGCATCAGTTTCCCCGGGCTTGTGATTTCTATCTTATCATCAAAAACAGCAATTTTTATATCTTTGCCTGACAGTGCATAATCTCTATGAACAATGGCATTTCGCACTACTTCCCGAAGGGCATTTATAGGATATTCCCAGTGATCATTTCTATATACCCCATCATATCCTTTTGTTCCCTGTGAAATATGCCTTAGAATAAAGTTAAGAGCCATTTCTGCCTGTTGTCCTATATTTACATCTATGGTCTTTTGATCAATAAAATTACCTGGTGTTGTTCCCTTAAAACGGGCACATTCTACTTTGGCATACGGAAACAATCTGTATCTTTGCGGATCATCTGAAAGTAATATCAAGGCATAAGTGGAATATTTCTTTCCATTCTTCTCATTATAAAGACAAAGTTTAGATAAGGTTTTAAGATTTAATTTTTCACCTGTTCTTTCTTTAAAAAAGACAATAAATGCTTTAATATCTATTTCTGAAAGTGTTTTTTCAAAAAAAAGTTCACCATCAAAAGACATATTTGCACTTTGTCTTTCAAGTTCAGCAACAATTTCAGCAGATGCCAATCGATTAGACGAGCCAACCCTTATATAAGTGCCAATTTCTTTTCCTTTTGATTTGAAAAAATACGGTGGGTTATTCCCTTTGAATATCCTAATTCGCAGAAGCATTTTTTTGTCCACAGTCACAATAGTGAATTCTGGTAAAATAACAGGTGAACATTGATTGAAAATCATATTACTTATTCTTTCTTCTAATGATATTATTTTATCTTGGTTCAATCCAACAATTTCTCTTGGCTCATCTTTTACACCAAGATAAATTTCACCACCTGCATCATTGGAAAATGCAATAACTATTCTAACCAACTTATATCCTGAGGGAATCTGTTCTTTAAATTCTAATCTTCTTCCTTCGGGCTGTTTAACAATTTCCTTAATATTCATTTCTTATAGCCTTTTTGTCAGACATCTTAAAATTTTTCGGTTAATTTATTATATTGTAATAATATTGATACTTATTTAATGTGTCAATAAGAAAAAGAAGGAAAAGAATAATAAATTATATTATATTTGTAGGAGCACATCGTGATGTGCCCTTAAGGAGATTGCTTCGCTTTGCTCGCAAGGACAGACACAGAGCGGATTCCGCAAGACAAAAGAGGGCACGGCACGCCGTTCCCCTACGCAGAAAAGAAAGAAAAGAAATATAAAGAAATACTGGATTCCTGCCTACGCAGGAATGACACGGAAAGAACGGAGGGCGGTTCACAATTTGCCCCCACATAAAAAAATTTAATCTTTTTTAGACAATTCTTCTTCTATCTTTTCTAAGGGAATTTTGCTGCCAATTCTATGCTGCTTAATGGTTTTTGTTAATGCTTCTTGTGTAATAATCCCTGTATGTTTAATGGCATAGAATAGTGCATATATTGCCGCACTTTTTGCTCCTATCTGGCGGAAATCATGAGATATTATTTGTGCTGATGTTTCTGGCAATTCCAGACTCTTATCAATAAATAATATTCCATTCTTCATTTCTTTTATATATTTTCTATTGTTTTTTAATCCATCTATTGAAGTAATAATGATCACATCCAATTCTCCAAGGTCATATTTACATTCTTCTTCCGGAGAAACAATGATTTCTGCTGTTGAAAAACCCACCCCTACTGTAACAGGATAGCGTCCCTTTTGATTTGCCGAAAGTCCTGAAGCAATTGATGCATTTGCAAAAAATGTTGCTGCAATCTGCACTCCCTCGCCAGCTGAACCAGCCATAATAATAGAAAATGGTTTTTTTAGATTGTGCTTAAATTCCTGTTCTATTTGTTTTGTTTGTTCAAAAAGTGATGGATTGTTATATTTATATTTATATTCGGTTTTGCTTTCTTTTTCATGACGCCACACTCCCTCTTCCTGTCCCGATTCCTCTAATAATTTATCCATTTTCATACCGGGATTCAATTTTAATCCATAACTTGGACACAGCTCTACAACCTCTACAAGAGAAAAACCCACTGAACCTATTGCCTCTTTTAATTCCTCAGAAAAATCTCCTCTTGCAATAATCCTTCTTACATAATTTACATTTAATGAACGGACAAGCTTGCAAATATCATAATTGGGGATTTGGTTTTCATTTTTTATTGTTGTTGTGTTAAAACTACATGGTGTAAATCC
This sequence comes from Caldifarciminota bacterium, assembly GCA_030592285.1. Lineage (GTDB taxonomy): Bacteria > Hydrothermota > 32-111 > 32-111 > 32-111 > JAUVJU01. The sequence goes on along the minus strand of JAUVJU010000081.1, from coordinate 6,119 downwards.
GCTTGATTGCCCTCCTGTCATTCCATATAGCATATTATTATGAATAATAACCGTCATGTCCAGGTTTAATCTTGCTGCTTCTAAAATATGCTGTAATCCAATTGTTGACCCGCCATCTCCAATAAATATAATGATCTTTTTCTTTGGATCTGATAATCCAAAGGAAATACCTGCTCCAAGAGCAGCGGATCTTCCATGTAATCCATGCACTGTATGGGTGTTTGAATAACGATCCAGCATACCCTGACAGCCAATATCCGTTACAAGAATTGTGTTAAGTGGATCAATGCCCAATTTCTCAAATGCTGTTTCTGTATTTCTTGCAATAAGATGATGTCCACAACCCTTGCAGTAAGGTAATTTATATGTATTTAACATTTTATTATTCATATTTTGCTTACCTCCTCAATAATCTGCCTTGCATTAATCATTTTCCCAATTGAATTAATATTAATAATATTTTCAGGCACTTTTTCACCATAAAGAATTTTACTATACTGCCCATCTAAATTTTCTTCTGCAATTATTACATGCTTATATTTTTCTAAAATTTCATAGTATTTTGGTAAAATGGGTAATAGTGTTTTTACAATCAACAATGAAACCTTAATACCACTTTCTCTTAGTTTTATTGTTGCCTCTCTTGCAGCAATGGAGCTAATTCCAAAGGATAGAATAATTTTATCTGCATTTTCCATTTCATCCAATTCATAATATGCAAAATCAGATAAATTATCTTTTATTTTACTTTGAAGTCGTGATGTATTTGCCATTGCTTCCTTTGTTGAATGTTGCAGCAAGCCCAATTCATTATGAGTAGATGCATTAAATCTTACCTGATGCTTACTATGTCCAACTGGTAAAAACGATGGTACACCATTTTCTAATGGTTTATATGGTTGATATGTTTCTTCTTTATTATAGTGATTTCGCTCAATTGAATTTATTTCTGCTAAATTATTAATATCAAAACTACGCGAAGTCATTACCATTTCTTTTGATGTTAAAAGAATTACAGGTGTTCTTAATTTAATTGCCATAGAAGCAGCCTTTTCTGATAAATTCCAGCAATCATCAAAATCTGAAATAGTTAATGTGGGAACCGGATAGCCGCCAGAGATCAATCCGCGAAGTGTTAAAATATCTCCCTGTGCACCGCATGTAGCGGTTCCCGTTGATGGACCAAGCCGTTGAACCAAAATAATTACCATTGGAAGTTCCATCATATATGCCATATTTATTGATTCTACCATTAATGCAAATCCTGGAAACGATGTTGCTGTAACGGGCAATTTGCCTGCTACGGAAAAACCCGACATCCATTGTAATGTAGTGATCTCATCCTGGGCTGGTAATGCAAATGGGAATCTCTGCATTGCATAATAGTATAGGTGATTTGCAGGAGTGATTGGATATCCAATAAATGCATCTGAGCCTGCCTTTGCTAATGCTTCAATTATTAATAATGATCCATTTGTTAGTATTACTTTTTTATTTGTTTTTGTCATTTCCACCTCTTGTTAAGAAGTTTAATAATACTTCTACTTATTTCTTCTTTGTTTTAACTTTTCCCAAATATTACCTATTATTATAAATATTATTGCTGCTCCAATGGCTCCATAGGTTTTATCAATGAAAAACCATCCCATCTTATTGCCCAGCATGCATGCAAAGATACTCAGGGTTCCTCCAATAAAGGCAAGTTTCACTCCCATTGCGGAGATCCATCCCTTTTTATAAATACCAAGAATTATAACTATTGCTCCAATTCCTCTTATTGCATACGATACATAGGCAATATCCAAAACTCCGCCTTTTATATATAATGCTAATGGGATTGTAATAAGATTAACAATAAGAACCAATTTTTTAGCAGTTGATAGTATTTTTTTATCATCAGCCGATTTATTCCAAAGTTTCTGATAAATGTCTTTTGTTGCAATTGTTACAACTGCAAAATTCACTGGTCCCACTGTTGATAAAATTGCTGCAAGAATTCCAGCTAAGGCAATACCTCCAAGTATAGGATGGATAAAGGTAGGCGATGTAAGTAATGTGGGCAAAACCATTTTTGGATTAATTGATTCAGTATTAAAAAACATACCCGTTTTTGCTATTAATCCAAGAATGCCAACCATAATGCCAAATGGGGCAATAATTAAACTTGATAGTATTGCTGCCCGTTTTGCCGTTAATGGGTTTTTGGCAGCAAAGATGGGCTGTATACTTGCCTGTCCTGCCATTCCACCCAAAATACCACCCAAAAGCAAACTAAAAGCATAGCCAAGACCACCACTAAATGGATTGTATAGATTTGTTGGAGATCCTAATGCAACCAAATTTGTTTGAAGAGATGAAAATCCTCCCACCTTGTTCAATCCTATTATTAATGCAATACCTATTCCGCTAAACATAGTGATAACGTGGACAACGCCAGTTATTGCAAGGGCATACATTCCACCTATGTATGTGTAGAGCGTAATAATTACAGAAGAAATTAGGATAGATGCTATCCAGCTAATGCCAAATAGGGGGGCAATCACGCTTGCACATGTTTGTAATTGAATATAGGCAAGGGTAATGTATGCTATAAGAAAACAAATAGCAGAAATTGTGCGAGCCTTTGGTCCAAAAAGTGTTTCAAGCATTTCGCTTACAGTGTGAACATTTTTTTTTCTATAATGTGATGCTACTGTAAATCCAATAATGATCATTCCTATTGCAGTTGCAATATTATAAAGTATTGGCTGTAATGTTCCTGATGTAAAAGCCCTTTCGCTTACACCTATTGTACTCATTCCACCAAGCCATTCCGCTGCAACAACAACTGCACAAACCATTACACCAAGATTTCTGCCTGCAACAAGAAAGTCAGTTGCAGAGCGGCTTGCAAACTTTTTGGTAAATATGGATAATAAAATTACAAAAATAAAATAGATTGAAACAATAACAACATAAGTGTTCATTCGGTCTCCTTTCTCCTCATACTTTTCCTCAATATTCCATTACTTTTATTAATATTCATATTTAGGTATTATAGAGAATGTTAATATTGTGTCAACCTGTCAAATAAATAAAATGATAAATTGTAAATCTTGAGGGGATAGGAATCCAGTATTCTCTTTTCTTATAATAATTATACCTATTGTTTTTATTAATATTATTTTATTCTCTGTTTTTAGATTAATAAAATATATACCTTTAATAGAAAAATTTAAATACACAAAATTTTTTCTATATTATTTTACTCCTTTAATTGGCAATAAACTAAATGCTTATTTAATCTTTAATAATTTTATTGTCTCCTTAAAATCTCCTGCATTTAATCTGTAAAAATACATACCACTTGGTAGGACTTTTCCATTATTGTCTTTCCCATCCCAGTTAGCAGAATAATATCCTGCTTCTTTATCTTCATCAACAAGAACTTTGACCAATTGCCCAGCAACATTATAAATCACAATATTTGTATGAACAGTTTTACCTATACTATATTGTATTGTTACATTATTCATAAATGGATTAGGAGTGATAAAAAATGTACCAAACTTATATGAGTTTATTACATTGAATGAATCAATATGGACTGCTTTATAGTCCTTTATTGATGATAAAGATATACCCTTCTCACTATTTGTTCCTACAAGCCACAGAGGGGTACTTCCATAGTATAGAGCATGAGCAGGATCATCTTTAAGTATTACTTTTACTTTGTTTATTCCAATTTTAAACATGATTGATACATCGTAGGGTGGTAAAGGAATATCTCCTTTTGATGGTGCATAATTGTAAATCCACAGAGTACTTGTTCCATCAGGATGTACTACTATCATTTCTATAATATCATCTACACATGTAGCTTCTAATCCTAAACTGTCTGAAGAAAAGATTACAGAGCCACCAATATAATTATATTTAATTGAATCATTGAAAAATACATAACCTGCATATGGAACAAATGTCCATGGTATAGAATCCGTTATTTTTACAGTATCTCCTGTTATGCCATAATTGAATTCCCATCTTATTGTATCTTCATAAAGATTCCCCGATATACTATTTGTTGAATACACCTTTACTATATGTACTCCTTTTAATAAGCTATCAGGTTTATATGAGACATTCTTTTTCTTTTTCCCTCCTTTTATATTAGGAGACACCGTATCCTCATCCAGCCACATCTTCACATCACCAATTTCTCCAGAACCCTCTATTACAAGGGATATTCTGGGGGGATTGTTGTGAACAGCTATTGTATCATTGTCTTCTGGTTTTAATTTGGAAAATTGTGGGAAAATGGAATAAAAAGTATGGTTTGTATACACTACAGGTGATGTTTTTACCATTTGATTAATTGTATCAGCAGTATTTGTCCATCCTATTGCTTCATATACCTGATCATTCTCTGCATATAATTGTATGTGAAGATAAATATCATCTCTTACTGCATCTCCCATTTTCAAAGAACTTGAATCAATTTTAATACATAGATCTACCAATTGAGAGCCTAATAGAATGCCTACATCCCAGCAGTCAGACACTAAGCCAGAGCAATCTATTCCCGTATAGCCAGTTGTATGCCCACTATCATAGTTGGCTTGCCAGTTTCTTGGCATAATTCCAGCATTTATATTGCTCTGAAATGTACTTGTATTGTCCTTATCTCCATAACTATATGCTACTCCTGTGATTTTAGTACCCTTTGTTTTATATAGCGTATATCTTGGATTTGGTGTATTTACTGTCCAATTATATTCAGCATATACTTCTGCTTCTGATATTATTGATTGTCTTGTTACTATTCCTGCATTCAATAATATACAGATTAATATTAATAATGAAAATACTAATTTTTTCATTTATCCCTCTCTTTATTTTATTATCTCATATTTATATATTACCGCTCCATCTTTTTGGGGACATAAATAATATATATCACCATCCTTATTTACTTTTATGTTTTCTTGAAAATAATAATTCAAATAGTAAATTTCTTCTTCTTGAAGAATTATTAGACCTAATATTTCTCCTGTTTCTTTATACTTATATACTACTGTTTTTGACCTTGGTTGTTTGCCGCTTGTTTGATAGCATACTACTATATAATAATTGTTTTCTCTATCTTTTCCTATATAATAAGAGACCAAACCTTTATATACTACATTATTATCAATATATGTTTTAGCTTTGTTTAATTTATCCGGTCTAAGCACCTTTCTACTATGTATATTTATTATATCTTTCATTTTATCATTAATACTGTTGTTTTCTGTTGATTCTTTGATCTTTTCTACTTGCTGTTTTGTTCCTTCTTCTATATTATATTTAAAAATATATTTACCTGATTTATCATAAGGTATACCATATATGTTTTTCCCATTTTCACTCACTTCTATGTATTCTACATTACTAAACAATAATTCTTCTTTAAATACTTGAAACATATCATCCGTGTAATTATATTTTTTTACTGACCCATTACAATAATCTAATATGTAAATATTTCCAAGCGTATCTAATGCAATGCCCATTGGTCCACATGCTCCACATCCACCTTTTTCAAATCCCAATTCATTCTTGCCTGTTCCCCATTTCATTTCTACTAATTTTGTCTCTCTGTATTGTTCAGGCAAAATGTTTTGCAATTCCAGCACCGTCTTGTTTTGATTACTCATTGTTTGATTTTCACTTGTTTCACTCATTACCGCTACATTTATTTCTTCATTTATAGCCCTTTGTGTTCCATCTTCTCCCAACTTTAATGTCGAACCCATTATTATTGATAACATTACTATTGAAATCAATATTATCATTCCCTTTTTCATTTATTCCTCCAGTTTATTTGTTTGCTTTTCTTTATAATACTTTTATGTTAAAATTAATAAAGAAAATCTTTTCATCCAAATTTCTTTTGTTACTAAATAAAAGTTTATACTTATTTTCTATTTTGTCAATAGCAACATTATTCTTGTTAGTGTAAAAAGAGATGCAAGTGTGACAAGATATATATTTAATAAAAAAGAAAAGACTGGATTTCAAAGATGAACATATTCCTCAAATTATTAATGACACAACATATTCTTCGGATTACTAATGACGCACATATTCTTCGGATTACT
>JAUVJU010000073.1 GCA_030592285.1 Caldifarciminota bacterium | reverse complement strand
TTTGAAAAATCGCTTGACCCTGAGTTTGCTTATACAGCTGCACTTAGATATGCGTATCTATTAAAAAATATACAGCCAAATATTGAATTCTCAAGTAAATTAACAGATGTCAATTATAATCCATTCAAAAGATCAATTATTGAAATTAAATATGATTATATTTATTCTATTATTGGTGTAGAGATCAGTAAAAAACGGATTAAGGATATTCTTGAATCACTTATGTTTGATTGTGAATGTATGGGTGAATACTTGATTGTTAAGGCACCATCATTCCGTTCAACAAAAGACATTGAGATCCCCGCAGATATTATTGAGGAAATATCCCGTATATATGGATATGAAAATATTGAACCTCAATTACCAATACAAAGATTAACAATTCCGTATAATAATACTGAAAGAAATACTGAAAATAGAATCAGGAATATGCTTTCCTATGATTATGAAATGAATGAAACAGATTCCTATATTTGGTTTGATAATGATTTTCTTAAATTGATCAATTTTGTTCCTAATAATCACATTACATTAAAAAATTCGGTATCTCTTAATAATACAATCCTACGAACAGAAATGCTGCCAATAATGCTAAAAAATGTTTTTGAGAATTTGAAATACACCAATGCTTTTTCATTATATGAAATGGGACCTGTTTTCTCAGGCAAATCCGAAACGCAGATGCTTAGTATTATTACTGTTAAGGAGAAATCCAAAAATGGAGATAATACATCCTTTATTCAACTTAAAAATATCATTAATGATGTAATTCATAAATTAACAAATTATAATATTGATCTTGTTCCATTAAAAGACAAGGTATTATTGAATCCATCCAATACTTCATCAATAGAGATAAACAAGCATATAGCGGGATACATGGGAACAATTCACCCATCCTTTAATAGATTGCTTGATAAAAAGGTTAATATTGCTTTTGCTCAAATAATGATCAGCAGTTTGATACTGAAAAAAAGAACTCCCACCTTTATCCCCTATTCACAATTTCCTGTTTCAATACTTGATTTTTCAATTCTTAAACCATTAGATGAAACATTTGAATCATTTACAAATAAAATTGAATCATTCTCATCAAAACTTATTACTGCAAAAAAATTAATTGCTGTCTACGAACATAAGGAACTGGGGGAATTTCAATCAGTAACTTTCCGCTTTTCTCTTAGTAGAAATGATAAAAGTTTAGTGGCAGAGGATATCAATACATTTAGTAATGATTTCATCTCATATATTAAAGAAAAGGGATACAATCTCAGATAATATTATTTTTTGTGTGTACCGATACCCTCTTTTTATCACCGCGAATCTGCTCTGGGTTCGTCATTCCTGCGAAAAGAGGAATCCATCTTTCTTATTTCTTTATCCGCTAGCATACTAGAAACAAGCGTAGCAGTTACTTCTCCTTGCTATTAGCATACTAACTTTATCAATATTTCACTATCTTGTATTTATTTCCTGTTGTATTTTCAAATTTAACAAAATAGATACCTGCTGGTATGTTTGCATATCTATTCCATACCGTTTTTCCATTTAATACAGATAATTTATCAATATGTTTTCCCGTAATATCATATATACTTACCTCTGCATTATCATGCCTTGATTCAATGTATAATACACCATTTTTTGAATATACCTTTTCTTCATTATTGCCTGATGATGGAATGCTTACATTGAATGTTGATACAATATTTCCATTTTCAGAATATTCAATAATATATAATCCGTTTTTATATTCACTTATTAATTTATAGTATGATTGTTTATGACTTGTTTTTACAGAATTTTCATTAATACCATTTCTTATAAGATCAATATTACCATCATTATTTGATGTAATTAATATTGTAAATGTAATAGATGTATTTGTATATGTATAAGAAACATTAATATTCTCAATGCCTGTTGTAGTTTTTGGTACAAATGTTGTATCCAATTTAAATAGATCAGCTAAAGTTATATTCAACATATCTGTTAGCATTGTTTGATTTACTGGATCTTCAATAGCAAATGTAAAAAATACTGTTTTGAAAGCAAATGCATCATTGGTTACTGCTGACTGCAATGGTGCTTTTCCCAAACTTGTACTAAAATTAAATGCTGGAAATGGCTCTAACCCTGGGTTTGGCACTGGTTTAATTACATCAGGTGAAAACTCATTATTTACATTATAATTGCCCATTGCAGCATAAAATCCACCCAATGCAGGAACATGTACATTGTCATGATATGCCTTGCTGATGTAATCAATAGCAAAATATCCTGATAAGAAAGGATGCTCAAAACCCGCCAATGAATCACCAATTTCCTGACAGATATCTTCTCCTGACATAAGCATAGACCCGCCATAATTCAAATAAATGGATAGGTTTGTTATATCAGTAGTGGTAATATTTTCACCAATATTGCATCCCGTAGAATACCATAATATTGATGAATACTTTGTATAAAATCTATAATTCGGTCCCTGAATACCCGGACTTATCCAAATTTTATCATAATCAAATTTTGTTAGATCCATTGCATCTGAAACATTGTTTTCAAATTCATTGGGTGTATGATTGACAATCAGCACCTTTCCAATAGTGAATAATCGTAGAATATCTCTAAGATAAACTGTTCTTATAAGCAAATTTTCTATTGTATCGGCAATTTGCCCTTCCACATGCGGAGCAGCAAAAGCACTGAAATCCACTGTTGATAAATATGATTTCCATTGCGGTTCCTTATTTTTGGGTAAAGGTGGCGTATAGGCAGCAGCTGTTGAAAGATACATTTTGCTTTCAGGATCAAATACCAAAACACTATGATAAAATGAATCAAGTGCATTGGCTGCTTCAAATACATCAATACCCAGATCAGGAGCAGTACCACTGGGATAAACAAGAGAATATGATCTGAAAAAATTGAATGTTGTATCTACTCGAATTGTATCATACCCACTATGGCCCAATCCTGAACTTGTAACAGCAATATTGAAATAATTCAATAGAAAATCCTGATACTTGATTTCCAGATAATCGGCAATATTATTCCCTTCAATATAGAGACATCCACCTCCATCCATATATGCTGATAATTGATCTATATCCCCAATAGAGAATATATTTTCCAGAGTATCCCTATCACCGCATACAATAAATATTGCAGCTAATTCATTGGGATTTGATGGAAATACTATACCTTGTCCATAATTGGAATCAGATTCAGTAAAACCCAAATCCTCAAATGATTTCACCATATTATATTCATATCCAATAAATTGTCCTGTAAAACCGGGATTCTCAAATTCATGTCCATTATCATTATCCCATAAATATATTTCACAATTTTCAAAATTCTGTGCAAATATAATTTGTGATAATAGTACAAGTAAAAGAATAAAATTAATTTTTTTCATAACAGCCTCCATATTTCTACATATAATAAGCAATAATTATACCAAACTAATTTGTAATAAGATTCGCAATTATATCACTTAACATTGCTTATATTCTTATTAAATATGATTATATACCATTTTTTGCACATTTTCAATAATAATGATACAATTTTGCATTTAGCAATATCCATGCATGCCTCAAGCATAACCAAATGGTAACCAATCTATTCATTTTCCTTTTTCTTTTCCGTGTCGTGCCATATTTTTCTGGATCATTGTGAATTCGCCCTGCGAATGCGGCAATCTCATCTATCCTGAGCTTGTCTACCATGAGCATGCCGAATGGTCGAAGGATTACTTCCATTCATTTCCTTTTTCTCTGTCATTCCGTACTTGATTTGGAATCCAGTATTCTCTTAATTTTATTTTTTTCTTTTCTTTTCAACTATAGACCATTGACTATCGACTTTGTAGAAACCAGCGTACTTCTGCAAATTTTTCCACTTTTTCAAGCACTGTCCACTGTTTCCTCAGTAACTTCTCCTTTTTCTTATCTCATCAAAATTATTTTCTCTGTTTTTGAGAATCCTGCACTCTGCAGCTTTATAAAATACACACCCGAATTTGTCTGCAAATCAATGTTTATATATCCAATATTATCATTTTCTAGTCTGAACTAGTTAAAACGAAATCTATTATCCCGTTTTCTCCAAATCCAAAAAATTTATATGCCTTATTATTGTTTATCATTTGTACATATACTGCACCAGCCAATTCACTTCTCCATTTTGGCTTTTCATTGCTAATAATGAAAGATGGGAAATATTTATTTACAGGATTTTGATAATTGCTTGGCAAATTATCATTTATCTCCTTTTTTGTGAAATTATAATCATTTGATGAGATACACATTGTCATAAAAGTCACTTGCATAGTATGCATATTAGCTTTAAGACATGCGATATATCCATCTTCTTGACTTCTCACTATGTATATTGTTCCATAATGATCAGAACTACCACCATAGTTTTTTATTGCATAAATATTAGGTTTTATCTTTTTATTAAAATTATTTATACTACCTACAGAAACATATGTTTCATCATTTAGATAAATATATAAGTCTGTTTTATAATATGATTTATATTCAATACTACAATTATTATCAGTGATTTTCATCAAGTACATTGCTGGATATTCTAATTGATGTTTTGAATGAAATATTTTTATATTTAAATAATCCGGTTGATACAAATAATTATTTCCCATTAAGTTTGCCATTGAATCATTTTGCTCAAATATCCACTCTACTTTTTTTGTATGCCAGCTTGCATGCGTATTTGATACTACAGCATAATATTTACCCTCGTTATCAGTACTAAAAATTCCCCCCAATTCATTAACTCTGTAACTTTTAAAATATTTATCATTATTACTTTTGCTCTTGTATTTGTAATAATTCAATTCATCAAGAAATAATAATTTTACATCTTTTCCTTCTATAACTTTCAGATTAAAAATATATTCTGTATTCTTTTTCCCTTCAAATTCATAAGCATAGTAACTCCCAGCAACTATTTTCAGATTTACTCTTTCTGACAATAGATTTAGAGTGATTATTATAAAAATAAATAGAAAAATACACTTTACCTTCACTTTAGCCCCCTTAATTAAACATTATATCTGCTTTCACTACTCAAATATTTCAAATTTTCTTTACTTTTTTTTAACATTATTCTTCTTTTGTTTGAATCCGATATTGTGTTTTGGTTTTTCTGGTGTAGATATAAAATGCTTAATTGCTTTAAAAACTATTTGAAATTGCTGGTCATATTTCTTTTCCATTTTATCAATTTTACTCTTTAAATCTTTATGAGTAGAAAGCATCATTCTTAACTTGATAAATGTTCGCATGATTTGAATATTAACATCAATTGCTCTTTTGCTCCTCAATACACTTGAAAGCATTGCAACACCTTCCTGAGTAAAAGCATAGGGACTATATCTTAATCCCATTTTGTCCCCAAGATTGGAGGTCACAAATTGTGACCTCCAATCTTCAAACTCTCTTTTGTTCAATTGAAACATGAAATCTTCTGGAAATCGCTCAATATTCCTCTTTACTGCTTGCTTTAACACCTTTGTTTTAACTCCATAAAGATTTGCCAAATCCTTATCAAGCATATCTTTTTGTTTTCGTATCAATAGTATTTTATTTTCTATAATTTCTTGAGGTATTAATGATTTTATATCTTTCTTCAATTACTACTCCCAATACATCTTTACCGAATTTCATTTTCCACTAGCATACTTTAACTATTAATATTATATCAAATCTTATATTTCTTGTCAAATGATTTACCTATATAATGCTATCTACCATCTTATATTCTCAGTTGCATGATTTCTCAATTGAGAAATCATGCAACTGAGAAATTACCTTCTACTAAACATTTTTTCTGCATACTTTATTAAATCCATTATATTCCCTTTCTTCAATCTATAAATTACATACTTTTCCCTTGTAACATATCGGACAATATCAAGATCCTTTAATACTTTTAAATGTTTTGATGTTGTTGATTTATCTTTCTTTATTATTTGAGCAATCTCACTTGTACACATTTCACTCTTATATAGTAATTTTACTATTTTATAACGGGTTGGAGAGCCCAATGCTTTAAATACACTAACTGTTCTTTTTTCTGTTTCATTCATAATTTTATTCCTTTTTATTTATTAGAACCTGATATAAAGTACCCATCACTTCATCCAATTTTGTCTCCTGTTCCTTAGTATAGCATAACAAAATTCCTGTTTCCTGTCAAATACATCATTGTTCATTAAAATGTATTGTATAGATATACATTTTTAACAGTTAAATCACAATTCATCTTCAAAATATGGAATTATTTTTGACTTATGAAAAATTTCTGATATAATGTATTGAAAATAATGGGAAATTAATTTCTGCTCATTATATTGCAGAAATACTCTGGAGGTTTTATTATTTATAGTATCACTAATAAATTTGGTACAATAAATACATATCTTTTTCAAACAGGAAGATGGATATGAAATGTAATAAATGTAGATTCAATAATCCTGAAGGAAATATATTTTGTAGTAATTGCGGTACAAAATTTCAAAGCAAATCATCCAAGGCTAATTTCCCTTCTTTTCCTGATGAACTTTCAAGGAAAACTGAATCACAAACAAAAAAGTATAAAGCATCAAGAAGAAATGTAGCAGTTATATTTGCAGATATATCTGGCTTTACTGCAATGAGTGAGAACCTTGATCCTGAAGAAGTAACGGAGAAAATGAACAGAGTATTCCAGAAATTATCTGATGTTATTTATGATTATCAGGGATATATTGATAAATTCATTGGAGATTGTGTAATGATACTATTTGGAGCACCAGTGTCACATGAGGATGATCCATTAAGAGCAGTACTGTGTTCTATTGACCTACTCAAGGCAATGAATGAATTAAATGCACAATCATTTCAAAAGACAAAACAACAAGGCAATCTGAATTCTAATGAAAATGAATTAAATCTTTCAATTGGAATAAATTATGGTAAGGTGGTAGCAGGGGAAATCGGTTCTAATAAAAAAATGCAATACACAGTAATGGGAGATACGGTAAATCTTGCCAGTCGTCTTGAATCAGCCGCCGGAAAGGGTGAAATATATGTGGGTGAAAAGGTATACAATGAAACAAAATCAGAGATAGAATATAAAAAATTGGATATAATAAAAGTAAAGGGTATAGAAAAAATAGTTATACCATATAAACCAATATCAGTGAAAACAAGATATATGACTCGAAATATTCGTGAAATACCAATGATAGGCAGAGAAAAGGAACTTAACAAATTACTTGAATTATATAAAAAAGTAAATTCAAAAAATGGACAAATAGTATCAATAATTGCAGAAGCTGGAGTTGGTAAATCAAAATTATTTTATGAATTTCAAAATCAAATTGCAGCAAATAATACATCAACCCAATTTTTAGAAGGGAAAAGTATAGATTATTTAAGAAATTCTAATTATTTTGCATTAAAACAGATTTTAAGAAAACTAATTGGCTTTGAAGAACGATCAGGAATAGAAGAGATTAGTAAAAAAATAGAGGATTATATTAAATCATTAAAGGATAATTCATTTATATCAGTTATCCCACACTTGAAATATCTGTTTTCATCAAAAATAAGTGATGCAGATAAGGAAAAGATTGAACTAATAAAAGCAGAAGAAAAGAATTACATTTTCAATCGACTAGTATATTTGTTATTTAAAAAACTTTCTGAAAATACCTCACTGATATTTGTTTTTGATGATATTCACTGGTCAGATAAAGCAACATTGGATTTTATTCTAATACTTGCAAAGCAAATAGAACAGAGTAGTATAATGATTGTTTTATTATTTAGACCTGACACTGAAATAAATGACTTGGTAAAAGATGCTTCAAAGCAGGATAATTTTGAGCAGTTGGAGCTTACTTCTTTGGATGATGAGTACGGAATAGAATTTATTAAAAAAATCTTAGAATGTGATAATATTGATTTAACATTAAAAGAACTTATTCTTAAAAGAAGTGAGGGAAATCCATTCTATATTGAAGAACTTACAAGTTTATTATTAAATGGAAATATGGTGGAAATAAAGGATAATATTGCAAGATTAGTTAAAAGAGATAAAGAGGGAGAGAATACAATACCCTTAAAATTAAGTGAACTTATCATGTCAAAAGTGGATAAACTTGATTCAGATCTAAAAAAATTAATTCAGGCAGCATCAGTAATTGGTAAGGAATTCTCAACAAAATTACTGGAGGATATTATAGAATATAGAGCAAAGTTACGCTCAGGACTTGAGTCAGTTGAAAAAAGAGATCTTATCAGAAGAGTAACAGAAGATATTGAAATGATATTAAAGGGTGATGATGAATATGCATTCAAGCATATAATTATAAAGGAAACTGTGTATGAATCTATACTCAGAGCAGAAAGGAAAGTTTATCACAATCTTACAGGTAACACTATTGAAAAATTGTATAAAGACAATTTAACTGACTATTTAGATATCTTAATTCACCATTATAGATATGCTGAGAATAATGAAAAATTATTACCATTGCTTTTACAAGTTGGAGATAAAACAAATAAGGCTGGTGATTACAAGAAGGCAGAAATATTATACACAGAATATATTGAAAAACTTCCACTTAATAAAGCAGATGCTGGAGGGGCTGTTACGCATGATTATATTGAAACTAGTGTCAAGTTAGCCGGGGTAAAAAAATCATTAGCAAAGTATAGTGAGGGATTGCAAATATTAAATAGAATTGCAGAAAACCCCAATAATAAGCCCTTGTCCGAGACTACAGCTCGCATATATTTACAGAAAAGTAGTATTCTATTAGGAAAGGGTGAATATAATGAAGCACTTGAAATTGGTTTAGAAGCAAAGAATATAATTGAGAAGTTAAGCAACCCTGATAAAGAACTTGCCGGTAATATATATAATAACACAGGATTTGCATATAATAAAAATGGTGAATATGATAAAGTACTTGAATACTTCAATAAATCACTTTCTATACGCCTGGAAGTTCTTGATGAAGAACATCCTGATGTTGCAACAAGCTATAACAATATTGGCAGTGCATATCAGGAAAAGGCTATATATGATATGGCTTTTAAATATTACAATAAATCACTTGAAATAAGATTGAAAACCCTTGGAGAAGAACATCCTGATGTTGCAGCAAGCTATCATAATATTGGGAATCTGTATAATGACAAAGGTGAATATGATAATGCACTTGAATACTATAATAAATCATTTGCAATAAGTTTGAAGGTTTTCGGAGAAGAACATCCTGATGTTGCGATATGCTACAGCAATATTGGTAATGTATATGCAGTAAAGGGTGATTATGATAGTTCACTTATATATCAAAAAAAATCACTTGAAATAAAATTAAAAACTCTTGGAAATGAACATCCTGATGTAGCAGGAAGTCTTAATAATATTGGGAATATTTATTATTTTAAGGATGATTATGATAAGGCACTTGAATATTATAATAAATCGCTTGTAATATGGTTAAAAGTTCTTGGAGAAGATCATCCCAATTTAGCATTGAGTTATAATAATATCGGGAGTATATATCATGATAAAGGGGAATATGATAAAGCACTTAAATATTATAACAAATCACTTGTAATATGGTTAAAGGTTCTTGGAGAAGAGCATCCTGATGTTGCATTAAACTATCATAATATTGGACTTGTATTTCATGATAAAGGCAAATATGATAATGCACTTGAATATTTCAATAAATCATTTTCAATACGATTAAAAGCTCTTGGAGAAGAACATCTTTTGATCGCAGAATCCTATACAGGCTTTGGTAATGTATTTTGTAAAAAGGATAAAAATCAAAAAGCCATAGAATACTTTGATAAGGCACTTAATATTATGAATGAAAAGCAAGATAAAGATCATCCTGATACTGCAGAAGTGCAATTCTACAAAGCAAGGTCACTTTTACTAGAAAAACAAAAAGAGGAAGCATCAATATATTTTAAAAAAGCAATTAAAATTGGCAAAAGATATAATACCCATTGGTTAAAAGAAGCAGAGATCTTATTAAAAGAAACTAATGCAGCATCTTAATCCATCATCCTGATATCTTCTTCATAAATTATTCATTAAAATAGAAATTTATTCATTTTCTGTTTTCTTTTCTATCCTTATTTTTGATATCAGAGCTTTAAAGAAATCAAATCCCACAATAACTATGGTTCCTATAAGAATCCATAACCCAATTGGTTTTAAAACATTTAAGGATGGATCAATGAATATCTCTCTAAAGGGATAGTTTAAAAGAAAAATAGCTACTATTAAATAGATACTATCATTAATCAGGTTTATCCAATATGTTTTAAAAAAGAATGGCAAAATACTACAAATTAATTCAAAGAAAATTAATCCAATTACCAATAAAGACATGAACTGTGAAAAAACTGTTCCAAAAAGCGGTTCTGGATAATGAGTGAAATTAATGGTTTGAAAAAATAGAGTATTGTACTTAAAATAAACAACAAGTGAGATAATCTGAAGTACCACTAATATTACAATTTTCGACTTACTTGGTAAACTCAAAGGCAGTGTTTTTATTCTAAATTTTCTCAC
>JAUVJU010000125.1 GCA_030592285.1 Caldifarciminota bacterium | reverse complement strand
AATTATCACATTGAAGTGTACAATTATGACACAACATGCACTGGGAAAAAATGTCAAAATGTCAAGGCCCGGCCTAGTATCATATATTATTCTTGAGCCAGTTTTGCTGTTTATGTGGGAGGAATGGTAAGATGCTTGACTTTTTTTTGTTAATACTATATAATTTGAACAAATAAAGGATTTGGTCAAATTATGAAGAATAATGTTTCAAGAGAAGAAATCTTAAAACAAGCAGGCTTACTAATAGCACAGTATGGATATTCCAAAACAACTATTAATGATATTGCAAGGGCTTGCGGAAAAACCAAAACATTTTTATATCACTATTTCCCCAATAAAGAATCCATTCTTAATGAGGTAATAGATAGACAGATAGATACTCTTTTTCTGAAATTGGTAGATTCAGTAAATCACAAGCAGGATCCAAGGGATAAGATCCGTATCTATGTATTAACCCGAATAACCCTGATAAAACAAATTGCAACATTCTATATATCATTTAGAGAGGATTATATTACCAGTCACAGTATTGTTGAAAAAGTCAGGTATAAATATGATATAAGGGAAATAGGGATCATTGCATCAATACTTGAACAGGGGAAAAAATCAGGTGTTTTTAATATTGATGAACCCAAGACAGTTGCACAGGCATTTGTTATTGCATTAAAGGGTTTTGAATATATATGGGCAACAAGTAATTCAGATGATTTTTCGGATAATAAAATTGATAATATGCTTAATGTATTTTTTTATGGAATAGTAGAGAAATAATTTTTTTGCTCTTTATTTGAACAATTTAGTAATACGGTCAATTATTCAAGGAGTTCCTATGGCTTTTTCACATTTCATTATTAAAAACAGAGTATGGATAATTATTGCAATAATTATAATAACTGTATTCTTTGCACTATCTGCATTGAAGCTCAATATTGATTCAGATGTGCTTAATACATTACCAAAGGATGATATCAATGTACAAACATTTAATTATATTGGAGATACCTTTAATGGTAATCATATAGCAATTATTGTTATTGAAGGCAATATTATTTCAAATAGCATACTAAAAAATATTCACATGCTAACAGATTCTCTAAATATAATGGATTTTGGCTCAATAATTTCCTTAACATCAATAACAGATATACGCAACAATAAAGGCATATTGGAAATAGGTCCACTTATAGACAGGGATGAATTGCCATTAAACAGTGATGAATTGGATTCATTAACTACATACATAAAAAACAATGATGATTATAAAGGTACTATTATTTCTAGCGATATGCAATCATCATTATTACTAATTAAACTCTCACCATTAGTAGATAAGACAATTGCAGCAGAACAGATAGAAAGTATTACAAATCACTTCTTCCCTGAAAACACGCGTTTTGGCGGTCATCCATTTCTTATCAAGGATATCAATATTGCAATTGTAAAAGATTTGAAACTCCTTATTCCCATTCTCTGCTTTTTGATTATTGCTGTACTGGGTATTAGCTTCAGATCATTTAGAGGAATAGCCCTACCTCTTCTCTCTGTTGCTATTTCAATAATATGGACAATAGGATTAATGGCTTTACTAAATAAACCATTCACATTAATATCCAATATTATTCCCGTTGTTCTACTGGCTGTGGGTTCCGCTTACAGTATTCATCTTTTGAGCAGATACAATGAAGATTCTAATTGTGGTAAAGCCCGCATTGAACATACAGAATATTCCTTTTCTCATGTAGTGCTTCCCATAATCCTTGCGGGATTAACAACATTTATCGGATTCATATCATTCATCTTTGGTTCATTTCTCTTAATGATAAGGGATTTTGGAATATTTGCATCTATTGGTGTTCTGTTTGCTCTACTAATCTCCATTACATTAACCCCTGCCATTCTCTCGTTCCTCCCTAATAAGAAAAAGCAAGGGGAAATTGTTTTCACACCAATAAATCATTTAAATCGATTTATTGTTCGTCATCCTGTATATGTTCTAATGGCAGGTATGATCATTGCAATGATCATGTTTTCAGGATTATTCTTTATTGAGAGAAAAGTGGATATTGCCGACTATTTTGATAAAGATACATATACAAGTCAAAGTGCAATGCTGATCAGAGAGAAATTCGGCGGTTCCGATTATATTCAAATACTTGTACAGGGCAATCTGCGTGATTCAACCAATCTTGCAAAAATGGATGTATTGGTAAATAGACTAAAAAAGGAAAAGGATATTCACAATGTTAGTGCAATTTCTGAAATAATTAAAAAGATGAATAGCATTGTTGAAGGGAAAAAAATAATCCCATCAAATAGAAAAATAGGCAATCTTATTTTTCTCCTTGAAGGCGACAATATCATAGCAAATTTGATAAATACGCAATTCAATGAGGGACTTGTTCAGGCATCATTTGAAAACGGTATGCAAATTAAACGGGTAAATATATTTATGAAAGAGTATAATCCCCTGCTTGATTCTCTAAGTAATGAAAACATTAAATTCATTATGTCAGGTATGCCGCTTCTCAATATTGATATTGATAGAAGCATTATCAGATCACAGATCAATTCTCTTTTAATTGCATCCCTATTAATATTTATCATTTTGTGTATATTACTGAAAAATGTTATTGCCGGACTAATAGGCATTATTCCTATTTCATTTACACTTATTGTGATTTTCGGCATTATGGGTTTATTCAAGATTCCCTTGGATATTGCGACTGCACTTGTAGGCAGCATTACAATAGGAATAGGCATTGATTATACAATACATTTTCTTGAAAGATTAAAAAAAGAAAAGCATGAAAATATGAAAGGCAGGATGCTTGCAACACTCAATTCATCAGGCAGAGCAATCTTTATCAATATGCTCACCGTTGCATCCGGCTTTCTTGTTCTTACATTTGCAGAACTTGTTCCCCTGCGGCGATTTGGTCTTTTAACAGCAATTACAATGCTTTCATCTGCATTTGCAGCAACCACAATACTGCCATCTATAATTCTACTTTTTCCCAAAATTCAAAAATTTGTGAAAGGAGGTAATAAATGAAACTAATAACTTTCATAACATTATTCTTTGCAATGTTATTCATGTATGGAGAAATGAACATACTTGAAAAAATTGATAATAACAATTTAATTATTGAAGATCAGAAAATGACCGTAATGCTCAATATCTTTGATAATGCAGGAAATAAATCATCAAAAACACTTGTAATATATCAGAAAAATAATGGTAGAAGGCTTGTGTTTTTCACCAAACCCATTGATGACATGGGCATTGGTTTTCTCTCTTTACCCAATAATGAAATGTATATGTATCTTCCCGCATATAGCACAATCAAAAAAATTGCATCTAATATTAAAAACTCTTCATTTGCCGGAACGGATTTTTCCTATGAAGATATGGAAATTCGGGAATACTCTAAATGGTATGATTATACAGTATCAGAAGAAAGTGATAGCATAATCATTCTTGCTCTTGAATTAAAGAAAAATAAAACCTCTGATTATAAAAGAATTATTCTTGAAGTGAACAAAGCACTTTCATATCCACAAACAATAAAGTACTTCAATAAATCTAATAAGCATATTAAAACACTTGAACAATCGGACTTTATAACAGTTAAGGGTTATGTATATGCAAAAAAGGCAATAATGAGCAATATTAATTCAAATAGTAAAACCATTATGTCTGTTAATAATGTTGAAATTAATTCAGGCATAGATGATGATTTCTTCTCAACACGCACATTAGAAAGGGGTTTATAGTGAAACTTTTTTCAATACTGATTGCTTTATTTCTGATTCCTCTAATGATTTGTTCGGGCTTATTATTTAATAGCAGTATCTATTCGGATCTAAGAATAAATTTTGATAATGACCTAAATATTATGTATAATGAAAACAATCTAAATCTATCAATTAAATTCAAAACAAATAGTATGAAAATTATTTCAGATATTGATCTGTTTTTATTAAACAAAGAACCGTATAATTCACTTAATGATCTATCCAATATTGCATCAATATATAATCCATTTATCAAAATAAATAATGCTTATGCATACATATATGAATTTCCATTTTCGTTTACTGATATAAAAATTGGGAAACAAAGATTGCCGTTGGGATTTGGAGAGATCATGGGTTCATTTGATATACTTAATGCCTATGATCAAACAGACAGATGGTCATTTGAACGAAGGATCACTGATAATGCATTATCCGTACTATGCTATTATGAACGATTTAGATGTGAAATAAATATTATCCCACTATTCACTCCACATTTATTACCTGATGAATATAGTATAGGTTCATTTGATTTGCCGCTATTTGTTAGCTTGGAGAGAATGACAGATACATTAAAAATGAATAATTCACTTAAAGATAATATTCAGGCATCAATATCAGTAGGCTATCAGAGCAGCATTGGAGATATCAAACTACATTATATTTACTGGAAGGATAAAACACCATGGGCTGATAATGTGAGTGTAACAAGCGGCAGCTTACCTTGGAGAGTAAATGTCCATACAATACTTAACTATCCACGAATACATGTTACCGGTCTCTCCATTTCATCATCTATTTATAATGTGGGTATATGGGGAAACCTTGCTTTCTTTATTCCTGAAAATGATATTATGATAATAAACCTTTCAGGGCTGAATCAGGGCATTAGTACATCCTCCAATATTGATGGAAGCTTTTATATTAAAGCAGATATGGGGATGGATTATCTGTTTGAAAATGGTTTTTATATTAGCACACAATTTGTCAGAGGCATGTATTATGAATATAGTGATATACATAATTATATATTCATTGGTTCTCGTTTCCCTTTAATGCGTGACAAATTAACTCTTTCTCCATTAAATAGTGCATGCGAAATTATTTCATTTACTAATATAAAAGATAATATGGCATTCACATATATGCCTCAAATAGAATACAAACCCATTGATAATTTTTCTACGGGTCTTAGAATTATGTATACTTGGGGAAGCGAAAACAGTAATCTTGCACAAAATAAGGATTATTCCGGAATAGGCATCTACTTCAAAGCCTCCTTCTGAAATATAATGATTTCTGTTTTTTATTTTTTTTTGCCCGCTCTTCTTCTGTCATTCCCGACCCGATCGGGAATCCAGTATTTCTTCTCTCCCGTAGGCATATTCCGAGTAATTTGAGGAATATGTTGCGTGCCGTGCCCTCCATTCTGTCATTTCGAATACGCCTTGCGGATGCGGCAATCTCATCTTTTCTTTCTTCGGTGTCATTCCTGCGAAAGCATATTCTGAATAATTTGAAGAATATGTTGGAATCCATCTTATCTGCCGTAGTGGCTCGGCGTGCCGTGCCCTCTAATCTTATCCGCCGAAGGGTCTGTCATCCTGAAAACTCTCCCCGCACCACCTATGAAGGATATCATCTTTTCTTTCTTCGGTGTCATTCCTGCGAAAGCAGGAATCCATCTTATCTGCTGTAGGGGCGGTTCGTGAACCGCCCTCTTATCTTATCAACCAAAGAATCCGTCATTCCAAACTTGATTTGGAATCCATCCTGTTTGTAGGTACATTTT
>JAUVJU010000167.1 GCA_030592285.1 Caldifarciminota bacterium | reverse complement strand
GAGAGAACTTAAATAATGTTATTCTCAATAATAAATTATATAATGCATTAATTGAATTAAATCCAAATATTCCTAAGGATACTCTTGAATATGCATATAAACAATTAATTAATATTAACAACATTGACTTAATTGAAACAAATGCTGAGTATCAGAATTACTTAACTGATGGAATACCTGTTGAATATTCAACAAAAGACGGAGTTAGAGGTGATAAAGTAAAAATTATTGATTTTGACAATGTTGAAAATAATGAATTTAATGTATGTAATCAATTTACTGTTACCCAAACAGATAGCAATGAATTGCTTGGCAGTAAGAGACCTGATGTAGTGTTATTTGTAAATGGATTACCAATTGTAGTTATTGAATTAAAAAACCCAACTGATGAAAATGCAACAGTAAAAAAAGCATACACACAATTACAAAATTATAAGAATGCAATACCTCAATTATTTTTTTATAATGGGTTGCTGATTGCTTCAGATGGACTTGATGCTAAAGTAGGCTCATTAACTGCAGGATACTCACGATTTATGGCATGGAAAACAAGTGATGGAATTACTGAAGACAAGATAACCATTCCGCAAATAGAAACAATGATATCAGGAATGTTAAAACCTGAGATTTTATTAGATATAATTAAAAATTATACTGTATTTGAAAATGATAAAACAATAGATAAGAAAACCGAACAAATAATAGTAAAAAAAGTTAAAAAGGTTGCTGCATATCATCAATACTATGCAGTTAAAAAGGCAATTAAATCTACAAGACAAGCAATATCGGAAACAGGTGATAGAAAAGTAGGTATTATTTGGCATACACAGGGAGCAGGCAAATCATTATCAATGGTTTTTTATACTGGGCAATTAATCCTTAATTTTAATAATCCAACGGTTTTAGTCATCACAGATAGAAATGATTTGGATGATCAGTTATTTGACACATTTTCAGGTTGTTCCCAATTATTAAGGCAAATCCCTATGCAGGCAAAAGATAGACCTCATATTAAGGAATTACTAAAAACATCTGGTGGAGGAATAATTTTTTCAACAATACAGAAATTTCTACCCAAAAGTGGAGAAAATGAATTTGAGAAATTATCGGAAAGGCGAAATATTATTGTAATTGTGGATGAAGCACATAGAAGTCAATACGGGTTCAAAGCAAAGATAAGTGAAAAAGCAGGTAGAATATTACATACTTATGGATTTGCAAAATATTTGAGAGATGCTATCCCCAATGCTTCCTTCATTGGTTTTACTGCTACACCAATAGAAAAGGAAGATGTGTCAACAAGAGGTGTATTTGGAGATGAGATTGATATTTATGATATTAAAAGATCACAAAGCGATGGTTCAACTGTTCCCATATATTATGAATCAAGATTAGTAAAAATACATTTAAAGGATGAAGATAAAACATTATTGGATGAAGAAGTAAGTACACTTACAGATAATAATGAATCATTTGCCTCAGAGAAAGCAAAAGCAAAATGGACTCAATTAGAAGCAATTATTGGACATCCTGCACGACTTAAGGATGTTGCAAAAGACATAATGTCGCATTATGAAGCAAGGAAAGAAGTGTTTGAAGGTAAAGCAATGATTGTTACTATGAGTAGAAGAATAGCAGTTGATTTATATGAACAGATTGTTGAGTTATATCCTGAATGGCATAATAAAGATAAAGGTAAAGGTAAAATAAAAGTAGTTATGACATCTGTTTCCAGTGATCCAGAAAATTGGCAAATACACAATACAAGCAAAACAGATAGGAGAATGATTGCCGACAGATTGAAAAATCCAACAGATGAATTAGAAATAGCTATTGTTGTGGATATGTGGCTTACTGGATTTGATGTTCCTGTTCTTAATACAATGTATGTAGATAAACCAATGAGAGGACATAATTTGATGCAGGCAATTGCACGGGTTAATAGGGTATATAAAGATAAACCAGGTGGATTGATTGTAGATTATATTGGCATTGCATCTGACCTTAAAATCGCCCTTCAAATGTATTCTCAAAGTGGAGGTACAGGTAAACCAACTATTGATATTGAAGAAGCTGTTGCTATATTAATGGAGAAGTATGAAATTGTTGAACAAATGTTTTGTGATTTTGATTACAGAAAATACTTTAAAGCAAATGTAACAGAAAAAATGAGCATAATACTTGAAGCCCAAGAATATGTTTTGAAATTAACGGATGGGAAAAATCGTTTTATAAAAAATGTTGTTGATTTATCAAAAATTCATGCTTTAACATTACCTCATGAAGAAGCAATGAAAATTAGAGATGATGTTGCATTCTTCCAAGCAATTAAAGCACGACTTGTAAAATTTGAACCCAGAGACGGAACTAAATCAGATGCTGAAATAGAAACAGCTATTAAGCAGATCATTGATAAAGCAATTGTATCAGAAGGAGTAATTGATATATTTGATGCAGCAGGTATTGAAAAGCCGGATATATCAGTATTGTCAGATCAGTTTCTTGAAGAAGTAAAGGGAATGAAAAGGAAAAATCTTGCTTTAGAATTGTTAAAAAGAATTATTTTGGATCAGATTAAAATCAGATCAAATCAAAACCATATACTAAGTCGGAAATTATCAAAAATGCTTGAAGAAGCGATCAATAGATATAAAAACAATTTATTAACAACAGCACAAATTCTTGAAGAATTGATAGAAATGGCAAAGGAAATCAGAAAATCAGATGAAAGGGGAGATGCTTTAGGTTTAATTGATGAGGAATTAGCATATTATGATGCATTGGCAGATAATGATAGTGCTATAGAACTACTGGGTAATGATATTTTAAAGGAATTAGCAATTATTTTAGTGAATAGAGTACGAAAAAATGCAACACTTGATTGGACGATAAAGGAAACTACAAGAGCAAAAATGAGAGTAACAGTAAAAAGAGTATTGAGAGAATTTGGTTATCCACCAGATAAGGAACTACTTGCAACAGAAAATGTATTGAAGCAAGCAGAACTTTATGCTGAAATGTGGTTGAAGCAGAATGGAAAAGAAGAAACTGCTGAACAAATAGAAATAGTTAATAGGGAAGATATTGAAGAGATAAAATTATATGATAAATTCTTACCTGTTTACTCATTAAAGGCAGCTGCAGGGAAGTTTGGACAAGGAGAGGATGTAGAAGAGTTGGGTTGGATAGAAGTGAGAGATGTTAAATTATCAAAAGATATGTTTGTTGCACAGATTAAAGGTAATTCAATGAGAAAAATAATTAAAAATGGTGAATATGGAATATTTAAACAGATTGATGGTTCACCAGGACAGGGAGAAATTGTATTAGTACAACATAGAGATGTTTCTGATTCAGAAACTGGTGGTTCATATTCAATTAAACGATATTATAAGCATAAAGATAAATTGGAATTTAAGGCAGATACAGATAATCCCCACATAGCAAAGGCAACATCTTTTGAATTCGAAGAACCAATCGACCCCGAATCTATAAAAATAATTGCAGAATTTGTGGGGAAATATACACAAAACTAATAAAATTATGCATATGTATGCAGATATTATTAGTATAACATTATAGGATGTTATTATGAATAATGGGAAAAAGGAAATACTTACTCCAGCAGAATTCTATCGAATGAAAAGACCAGAATATTTTTCAGATACAAAAACTATTAGGGAAATAAAATTAACACGAGAAGTTCT
>JAUVJU010000134.1 GCA_030592285.1 Caldifarciminota bacterium | reverse complement strand
TTAATTCCAGGAAATTCATTGTGCAAATCTAATGCCAGTTTTTCAACTTTTTCAACCACCGTCTCCTGAACTCAATTCTAATCTATTTTTAGAAATATTCATTATTATTCCTTCAACAACTTATAATTTCTGATCTATGAAATATTGATCATACTAAATTGAGATGTTAATATTCTACATATCTTTATTTTGACTCTAAGATTGTAAGTATTAATGCTCCAATTAACATATAAATGATCCACATATTTTTATTTTGATCTTCTTTAGGTATATGTTTCAATACTTCATTCATAATTGTATTATAATTATCCTTTTTTAACACAATATACTGTAAATCCCTTAATACACCTTTTGGTTCAACACTATCATGTTTATCAGTACTATCACCACTGTCAACATTATCGGAATCATCTAATAAAAATGGTAGAATTATTTTATTTTTTGCTTTTGCCATTCCAATCTCTTGATTTACCCAAGCAGAGTTAATTGAATTTTCTGAATGTAGAATAATAAATAAATCGCATTCATTTATTTCTTTTTCGATTTTTTCACTAAATTTCTCACCACACTTTATATTTTCCTCACTAAGAAAAATATCTATACTTTCCATCTTTCTCAAAGGTAAAATGTAATCCTTTATTCTTCCATAATCTTCTTTACTATGGCTTATAAATAATTTCATGTGTCCTCCTTAGATATTTTAAAAATCACCTCTCAATTTTACTATAACCATTCATTTCATATATTATTGTTGCTAATCCATTATTATACCAACAGTTTTCCTTTTTATTTATTAAACTCCATGGTGAACACTTACAAATAATATGACTTTTTTTTCTGTTAGGTAAATCACAATAATTGAAGAATGGGCATTGTTTATTTTTATTGTTGAACAATATACTATATATTGAATGAACTATTGCTTCCAGTGTTTTGTTATAATCTGTTACATTTTTTTCTAATTGATTTATAGAATAC
This sequence comes from Caldifarciminota bacterium, assembly GCA_030592285.1. GTDB lineage: Bacteria > Hydrothermota > 32-111 > 32-111 > 32-111 > JAUVJU01. Next base: position 4,203 of record JAUVJU010000134.1, on the reverse strand, counting down.
CCTTCCATAGATTGTTCCTCTCTAAATTCATTATTGAACTTTTCAAAAGCTTTTTGCAATTCATTAAAGCAATTACTACCCTTAACAACCTTTTTCATAATATGATTAATCATATTTCTTAAAGGTGATGGTCCAGATAATTTAAGATTATCCTCTATTCTACTTATTTCAGGTATAAAAATAATGTTCCCTAATTTTGAAAGTGAAATATTTTTGGCTCCATAGAAATAATTCGTTGATAGTTCGCCATTTTCATACGCAAATATATTACTTTGATTTGCCTTTACTTTCTCCTTGAAATTAATATTATCTGTTTTTAAGTATTTCCTGACTTTTAGTATTTTGTCATTTGTTTTATATTCATTTTTTAATCCTTCCTGCTCATCTTCTGTTGTTATATATTCCATTTCAATCCAACATTCATTATCATCTAATTCCTTAAATCTAGGGAAATCTTTCTTTGAATCATACTTTATGCCATCTTCATAAAATATTCGAATTGCTCGTATGATATTTGATTTTCCAGAATTATTTTCTCCAATTAAGCAGGAATACTTTTTAAAGAATATTTTTTGATGTTTAATTGATCTAAAATTATGTATCGTTAGAAATTGTAAATGCATTTCTCCTCCTCATTAAATAATTAAAAATATCCCAATATTCATTAATTCTATATTTCAATTTCCGGGAAAAACAATTTTGATTTTTATTCATCTATTACTCCAGATTTTTCTACAAAATAATCAAAATCTATCGAATTCTTATTAAATACTCTAATTATTGTAATTTAGTATGATCTATATATTTTGTTTATTATTTATATTCCATTCTGGTTTACATTTTATTATGAGATTGTTTTCTAATCCGATTACTAAATCTATGTTGACACCACAATATTTAATTTCTTTTTTGTTTAATTTCTCTTCGGTTAATACATAAATATCCACATTCATATTATTTTCTAATTCTTTTATGATTAATTTACCTATTCTTTTATTAGTGCTTCCTGATTTGACTCCAAATGATCTGTAATTATTAAATCTTTTTTTTAGAGTAGATTTGAGTGAAGCAGTTACACCGATATATTTTATATCTTCATTTAAGCAAGTTTTATCACTTACCAAAAACAAATAAATTGCCCTTTTATTAATCATTTCTTTAGAAATATCATAGGTGAATTTATTCTTAAATCTATTGGATTTTTTCCATTCTCCGATTTTTTTAAATCCTTTTTTTATTAATGTTTCAATTTTCATCATCTTCTCCTTGTTTGCTTTAATACATTTTTTATATTCATTATTCATACATTTCAAATTTTGAAAAGATTTTTTTTACGGATCTCCAAAGATAAACACTGCATCTGTTAATTCAGTAGGAATGTCATAACAATAATCAAGAAGTGAAGCAATATATAATCTTAGAGTATTATCTATTTTGCCAAATATTTTAGAAATGAAAGAAAACTTCATATTTAGATAAAATCTGAAGGGTAATTCTATGATTACTATTATACCTCTTAAAATTGTGGATAATCTCCTTGTGCTTGATAAGATTGGAATCTTCCTAGATTTGCTAAATACAATGATTTTAGTTACTGAATCTTTTAATATATTAAATTTTGGACTTAATTCGATTTCAAATTTTTTATCAAATGACAATTTTTCGTTTAATTCACTATATAGTGAGTCTTTGTTGCATTCCTCATCACTAATCCCTACCAACTGAAGTGTGTTAATATTTTTGTAAAACAATTTCCAATCTTCATTAGTAAATATAAGTTTATTGTTAATGTATGAGAAATAACGCATTATTTTTTCTAATAGTGCTTTATATTTATCATTTTTCTCTGATAATTTGATTACTTTTAATAACTTATCAGGAACAAATATTTCTATATTGCTATTTTTACATTCATGTTTCATAAGTTTATAAAACATTGATGGATCGAATATCACCTTATTTCCTCTAAGTGTCTTAATATAGTGTTCTAAATAACTCATAATGTCTCCTTATGAATCATTAATCAATTAATTCTTCGCTTATTTATTTTCAATTTTTTTTCCGCAATTATACCTAAATACTTTCTCCTTCATCAATTCCTGACATTCTAATCAATTTTTAATAAAGTTCTTTTCTACTATTATTCTCCACAAGGAGGTTTATAAAATTCTCTTATTTCTTGTTCAATTTCCATTCGTCCAGATTTTTGTGCATTTATTGTATAATGAACATAATAATGTATTTCAATACACAGTTTTTTCCAACAATCTTTTCTATCATGATCTTCAAGTCGGGTTTTTATTTCTTTTGATTCACCCACATCAATTACTTTACTATTGCAGATAATTACATAAACACCAGAACGATTTTCAATGTTAACTATATCTAAAGGACCCTTAAATAAATATCTAAGAATATGCATTTCTCCTCCTTAGTTAAATTATAAAAATATACCTATATTCATTAACCATACATTTCAATTTCCGGGAAAAACCATTTTGATTCTCAGACACCAAATACAAGATACCTATCAATTCATCCAATTTCGCCTCCAGGTTTACCTGCTATCAGTCACATTTGCTATTTAACAATAGCATAACTCTTATTCCTTGTCAAATTAATTTTGTTTGTGTATCTGTATAATTGCATTCTGGGACACTTTTTTATCTATGTACTGAATAACTTGTGGTCGCAAATTGCGACCACAAGTTATGGAAATAACTTGAAGTGCAAAATTGGCATCTCAAGTGAAAACAGATTTTAGAGGTTACAAAATATAATCTTAAATAAAATTCTTTATATTTGATTCATTAAAGGTCTTCTCTTTTTCCACTTTTTCAACCACCGTCCCCACGGAATCTTACTTTACTAATATTCATAAAGTATTTTATCTCTACTAATATTATTCAAATAAAGATAATTATAGATCACTACATTATTTGCTTTTATTGTAATCAATGAACTATCAGGCACAGGATTTCCAAAGGATTTAAGATTTATTTTAAGATAATCCGTACCTTCTTTTACTCTTTTTTTAAGTACTATGTTAGATTTATTACTATATATACTAAAATCTACTTTATCTAAACCAGCTTCAGGAAAAATATATTTTCCAATTTTGTTATCTGCTAATAATCGTCTTACAGCAGATCCCAAAACAGTGCCAGTAATTAATGAAAGAAGACAGCATGATGTGACTTCTATACAATCAAAACTATAACTATCATAAGTACTGCTATACAAACAATATTCTCGTTTAGCTATAATATCACCATCCAAACCCATCTGATATGAAAAATAGCTCATTCCAAAAAATCCAATTATAGTAGCATAATATGATGCTAATTTTGAAATATAGTCCTTTTCACAAAATCTAATTATTAGAATTGGAGTTTCTTCTAATGGATTTTTCTCAACTTCAATCAAGTATTGAAATTTTTTATCTGAGAAGCTATTTGTTTGAAATCTTATTCCTGCTCCAAGATTACAATAACTGATAATTATTACAATCAATAATATCCTTTTTATCATTCTGATTCCATTTCAATTATAATTTTAATTCTATTCTTAATATTAGTTAATTCTATTTGATTATATTCATTTTCCAGATAATAAAAATATTTTTTTAAGTCAAATTGGATACATTTTTCCATCTCATAAATAAGTTGTTTAGTATCAATATTATTTATTGCAATATTGAAATGCAAATTTTCTGTATTCTTTAAATTGAACATATATAGTGGATTTATACAATTTAGTTTTAAAGGAATTATTGTTAATAATAATGGTGTTACAATCAAGGAAACCAATATTGTTATAAGCCATATTTTATTGTGTGTTTCCCTTGATGATGATGATAAATCACAAATTCCAGCACCCGTATTAAATCCCACATAACAACCCCCTGATAAAAGAATAAGGTTATTCTTCAAATCTTCTAAATCTAATAGATATGCATTCTTTCTTTCGGTTCTTTTCTTAATTATATTAATTATCAATAAGGAATCTTGATCTTCATTTATAAACAAAGAAACATCATATTTATCATTCTCTGGATTACCACAATGCTGTCCTCTAATTTCATGATTGGTAAATTCTTCCTGTGAAACCATTTTTGAATAATTAAAATTCACTTTATATTCATTCCAATCCTTACTATTCTCTGCTCCTAATAAAACAACATTACTATGAAATAAAACAGCA
>JAUVJU010000030.1 GCA_030592285.1 Caldifarciminota bacterium | reverse complement strand
TTCTCAGTAAATCACTAAGTTCCAATGATCTCTGGTCTAAAAATTGCTTTTTTGAATTAATTCTTTCAATTGATAATATGTAAAAATTCCTCTTCAGCATATTAATTCGTGTTTTAAGATTATTATGTATTGATTGTATATTGCTGCTCATTTTCATATTATATTTTTTTAGATCCATTCTAATATCATTAATATCCCTTACTGCAATTTCTGCTGCTGCTGATGGCGTTGGTGCTCTCTTATCTGCTACAAAATCAATAATTGTATAATCCGTTTCATGTCCTACGGCTGATATTATTGGTATTGTGGAATTAAAGACCGAATTCGCCAAATCCTCATTGTTGAATTCCCATAGATCCTCCATTGAGCCGCCGCCCCTTCCAATAATGATCACATCAGTCAAAATATCTGTATTGAAAAACTCAATACCATTAATAAGTGATTTATGAGCATTCTCTCCCTGCACATTTGCAGGATATAAATATTTTTTTACATAAGGAGCACGCCTTTTTAGAACATTTGAAATATCCCTTATAACTGCCCCTGTTGAACTTGTAATTATTCCAATGGACATAGGATATAGTGGAATATCTTTTTTATGTCCATTATTAAAATATCCATTTTTTTGTAATTTTTCTTTGATCTTTAAAAATTGTTTATATAGTTCTCCCTGCCCCGATTTTTCAATGCTGCTTACAATAATTTGATATGACCCATATGGTTCATATAGACCAATATAACCATCACATATAACCTGATCTCCATCCTGAAACTTTACACCACTTTTACCTGCATTAAACATTATTGCTTTAATGAGTGCTTTATCATCCTTTAATGAGAAATATAGATGTCCTGATGAGTGCAATTTATAATTTGAAATTTCTCCAATTACTTTTAATGAAGAAGGCAATGATTTTTTTAAAAGATTCTTAATTTCCCGTGTTATTTTTGATACTGAATATATCTTTTCAGTCATACTTCTCATTTAGCTTAATAAGATTTTCAAATAGAGTTGCAACTGTAACAGGTCCAACTCCACCAGGGACAGGGGTATAGAATGATGATCTTTCATAACATTCCGGATCAATATCTCCGCATATTTTCCCATTATCATAATTGATCCCAACATCAATAAGAATTGGTTTGTTTTCACCAATATATGTATTTTTGAGAAAATTTGCTTTACCAATTGCAGCAACAATAATATCTGCGTTTTTTGTATATTTTTCTAATTTTTCTGTTCTACTATGACAAAGAGTAACAGTTGCATGATTATTGAGTTTCTTTGATGTAAGCAAAAGCAAAAGCGGTTTACCTACAATTTCACTTCTTCCTATTATAACAATATGCTTTCCTTTAATTTCAATGTTTTCATATTTTAGTATATTAATAACTGCCATAGCAGTTGAGGGAGCAATAATAAATTCATCACTAATAAGCCGCCCATTATTTGAATAGGAAAGACAATCAATATCCTTTTTGTGATCAATAATACCGGCAACTGTTCTAATGTCCAATTGTGATGGTAATGGTTTTTCAACAATTATTCCATTTATACCATTATCATTATTAAGTTCTCTTAATTTCTTATAGAAATCTTCTGCTTCTACATTTTCAGGCATATTAACAATGATAAGTTCTATTCCGGCATTAATGGATCTTTTTTTCTTTGATTTAATATATGACAGCATTGATGGATCATTTCCTGCATATAGAGCAGCAATTGATAATTTTTTGTTTTTATTTGCAATTATCTCAATTATCTTCTGAGATATCTTCCTGCCCGATATTTTTTTCATATTCAAACAACCTTTTTATGCTTACGGCTTTTTTTGTATGCGTATCTATATCAATAAAAACACCATTTATTACAGGTTTATTACTTGAAATATTTAATCTTTTGGGTATTTGAAGAATAATTCTTTCAATGGAATTACTACTATTAAACCCAATAACAGAATTCAGAGCACCAGTCATACCTGCATCTGTGATGTATGCAGTTCCATTTGGAAGAATCCGTTCATCAGCCGTTTGGACATGTGTATGCGTGCCAACTACAGCTGATACTTTGCCATCAAGATATAAGCCCAATGCCTGCTTTTCTGCACTTGCCTCTGCATGGAAATCAATAAAAATAATTCTATTTTTTCCAATTTCATTAAGGATCTTATCCATTGTTCTAAATGGACAATCCAATGGATTCATAAAGACCCTTCCCTCTAAATTGATAACCACGATTTCTGTATCATTTACCTGATATGTTCCATATCCATTTCCAGGAAGATCGGGATGATAATTCAGTGGTCTTAGAATATTCTTATTTGTAATAATATTTAACACATCATTATTATTCCATATATGATTACCCGATGTAAATACATTAACTCCCGCTTTTGTCATCTGTTCCATAAGCTTTTGTGTCATTCCAAAACCACCGGCAAGATTTTCACCATTTGCAATAACAATATCAACATTATTTTCTTCCCTTATTCTTTTCAAGGAACCCTTAATCATATCTCTACCTGTACTGCCTACAATATCACCTATGAAAAGAATTCTAATTGTTTTATTTTGCATAGGATATTGCCCTTGTTTCTCTTACAACTGTAATTTTTATCTGTCCCGGATATTTTAATTCCTTTTCAATTCTTGATGATATCTGACTTGCTAATTCATCCGCTTCTGCATCAGAAATTTCTTCAGGAATTACAATTACCCTTATTTCCCTGCCTGCCTGAATTGCATAACCCTTTTCAATGCCATTAAATGAATTGGCAATTTCTTCAAGCTTCTCAAGCCGCTGAATATATGCTTCAAGGGTTTCTCTTCTTGCTCCGGGTCTTGCTCCTGAAATCGAATCACCTGCAGATACAAGAACAGCAATAGTAGATTCTGCTTCAACATCTTCATGATGTGATTCTATTGCATTAATAACAATAGGATCTTCTCCATATTTTCTTGCAAGTTCGGCACCTATATGAGTATGTGTACCTTCTGTATTCTGATCAACCGCCTTTCCAATATCATGTAAAAGTCCTGCTCTTTTTGCAAATGTACTATCAATTTCAAGTTCATCAGCCATTAATTGTGTAAGATGTGCAACTTCCTTTGAATGTTGAAGTACATTCTGACCATAAGAGGTACGATATCTCAATCTACCAAGAAGTTTCACTAAATCAATATGCATATCAGAAATATTTAATTCAAGAAGTGTTTCCTCTCCAATATTTTTTATATTTTCGTCCATTTCCTTTTTCGCTTTTTCTACAACCTCTTCAATTCTTGTAGGATGAATCCTTCCATCTGCAATAAGTTGTGCAAGAGATGACCTCGCAATTTCTCTTCTAATAGGGTCAAATCCTGACAATGTTACTGCTTCAGGTGTATCATCAATAATTACTTCAATGCCTGTTGCATTTTCAAAGGTGCGGATATTCCTTCCTTCCCTTCCAATTATTCTTCCTTTCATCTCATCATTGGGAAGAGAAACAACAGATACTGTACTTTCAACAACATGGTCTGTTGCACATCTCTGAATAGCTAATGTGAGAATTTCCTTTGCTTCTTTGTTTGCGGTCTGTAAAGCGTCTTCTTTGATCTTTTTAGTCATATTTGCCGATTTTAGTTTTGCTTCTGTTTCTAAATTAATCATTAATATCTTTATTGCTTCATCCTTTGATAATTGTGCAATATGCTCTAATTTCCTGTTCTCCTCATCAATAATTTTAGATAAACGGTCATTCTTTGCTTTAACTGTTTTTTCTTTAAGCATTACTTCTCGTTGTCTTTTAAGGATTTCTGTTTCTTTCCTATTAATAAGATCATTCTTTCTTGATAAATCTTTTCCCTTTTCCTGAATATCTATTTCATTTTTTCTTATTTGACTTTTTCTATCTCTTACCATTTTCTCAAATTTTGAATTTTCTTTGGCAATGTTTTCTTTTGTTTCAAGAATAGATACTCTTTTTAATGTTTCGGTTTCCCTTTTGGCATCATTAACAATTTGTTTTGCTTTTCCACTTGCCTCTTTTATCTTTGTTTGATTTGATTTCTTGGATAATGCAAAACCAATACCAAAACCTATAATGCCCATTATTATGGATATTAAAATTGCTGTTAGAATTGTTGTAGGCATTTCTTACTCCTTTATAATTAAAAATCCCCGCTACACCGTGTGATATGTTTTGCTGATCCCTAATTTTTAGGGGGGAATTTTTCAAACACTTTCTGTCGTCAAATTGACTCCAATACGGTGGCTGAAGGTCAATTCCCAGAAATAATTTGTTGGTTCAGCAATAATTAATCAACACAAATGCTGCAGGGATGTTATTATTTTTTCTTATTTTTATTTATTAGATTACCTAGTTTATCATCTATGATGCAATATTTTTCTCTTTCTTTGAAAAACTTATCAGTAATATTGAGAGCTGCAATAATTGCAATTTTTTCAAATTTCTCAGCTCCTATATGTTTTGAGATCTCTTTCATTTCATTTGAAAGAAATGAAGCAATCTTTTTTGAATAGTCCTCATTTTCATCGGACTTTATATGGAAATTCTTTCCGAAAATATTTAAGTCAACATCTTTTGTTTCTTTGCTTTCCATTTAAATAACATCCCTTTGTATATTATAGATCAGATATTTTCTCTATCAGGTCCTCTATTTTTTTTATTGTGTTCTTCTCCTTTTTTTGTGTTTCTTTTATTTGATTTTTAAGAACTTCCTTTTCATTTTCTAATTTTTCAATTCTATTACTCATACTGTTAAGTGTTTGTTCCAGTTTATTGATTTTCTCAAAAATTTCCATTTCTTACCTCATCATAATTTTAGTAATTATGTCACCCTTTGTCAAGGTTTTATTAGGCGACGAAAACTTTCAGGTAGATTTTCCCCTGTTACCAAAAGTTCTGGATCATCACTTAGAAGGCTTTTCCCACCCTTATTACCATATGTATGAACTTGTAATGCTTCTTTATTAAATACCATTCTGGCAACATTAAATACAGGTATTTCTGTAGAATAGTAAACAGTATCATTTATTATTGCTATTTCAAATACATTAAACTGTCTGTCATTGCAAATTATTGTTTTCCAGTTCATTGTATCAATATGCTGTGCCCAGACAAACAAATTAGGTATAGGTGAATCAAATATGAAATATCCATCAGGTGGAATAAATTTGTATGCTTTTTGATTATTATATTGGACAGTAAATGTATCTATAGAATAGTTGTTGGTAATATTATTAAAACTAATAATCTTCAATGTTTCTTCTCTTGTAAAATAATCTGTTTCCAACATTATTCCATTGGCATTTACATTTAATATTACAAATTTCACATGATAATCATCATACGGAATGTTACTATTTATATATTCTACCCATTGCCCTTTTGAAAGAGGAATAGGATTGAATGATAATCCGGTTCTCGGACTACGTAAACACCCGGATATGATTATCAGAAATATAAGCAATAACGGCTTATATATTTTGTGTAATCTCAACAAGTTTCTTAAAAGCATTTGGTTCCTGAATAGCTAATTCAGAAAGTTGTTTTCTATCCAAAAGAATGCTTGCCTTGTTAAGTCCATTCATAAATTTGGAATATGAAACACCATGTTCTCTGCATGCAATATTGATTCTTGTAATCCATAATTTTCTGAAATCACTTTTTCTTTTCTTTCTGTCTCTGTAAGCATATACTAAACCCTTGGTTGCTGATGTTTTAGCAATCTTATAACAATTTTTTCTTTTACCGAAAGATCCTTTAGCTCTTTTTAACCATTTCTTTCTTCTTGCTCTTGTAGTGGGGCTATTTTTTACCCTTGGCATAATTCCTCCTGATATCAGTTATGTAAGATTTTTTTAATTTTCTTCGCATCGGCACTACTTACCAGCGTGGGTTTTCCCAAATTTCTTTTCCTCTTTGGACTCTTCTTTGTGAGGATATGGGATTTATATGCCTTTGATCTTTTGATCTTACCTGTGCCTGTGATCTTAAATCTCTTGGCAGCAGATTTCTTTGTTTTCAGTTTAGGCATCACTGTCCTCCTTTGGTTTCTTTTTGTCAGCACTCTTAATAGGACTGAATATTTGTGAAATTCTTCTTGACTCAAATTTTGGTTCCTGATCTGGTTTTGCAACATCGGCTATTTTTTCCTGAATTCCTAAAAGAAGATTCTTTCCATCACTATAATGTTTAAGTTCTCTACCTCTGTATTTGATCACGAATTTCACTTTATGTCTCTTCTCAAAGAATTTCCTTGCCTTATTGAGCTTGATATCCATATCATGTTCAAAAATGGATGGTCTGACCTGCAATTCCTTTAATGTTCCTGAATGTTGTTTCTTCTTTGCTTTTCTCTCTTTCTTTGTTTCTTCATAAAGATATTTACCGTAATCCATAATACGACAAACAGGCGGATTCGCTTTTGGAGCAACTTCTACAAGATCAAGTACAGCATGTCTTGACATTTCCAATGCTTCCTCTATAGGTACAACCCCTACCTGTTCATTATTCTCATCAACCAGACGCACTTCATTTGATCTTATCTGATTGTTGATTCTAATCTTTTCTTTTTTACTAATACAAACCTCCTGATTAGTTAATAAAAAAAGCGGTACATAAACACACACCGCTTTCAATTCTTAAAAACTATGTGGCCTTTTCACCATTGGCTTAAGGCGAGAAGTGTGTTTACTTCTTCTTTTTAATTATTAATACATTAATCATTTTCTCGTAATTGTCAATATGTCTTGTTTTGTAGGGGCATATTCCGAGTAATCCGAGGAATATGTTTCGCGAACCGCCCTTTCTTCTATTTTATTATCATTATCTTTGTATTAATTTCTGTATCTCCCATTCTGCCTTTAATAAAATATTCACCTGTAGGATAATCATTTTTATTTATACTAATCTTTGTATATCCGCTTTCAACTATACTGTTATTTAATGTGTTTAATTTCCTGCCCATTTTATCATATATATCTAATATTAATTCTCCTCTTTCCTTTAATCCAAAGTATATATCTATTGTAGTATTATTGTACTTAATAAGATAATTGTTTATAGATACTTTATTTGGTGACTTATTGCCTTTTATTCCTGAACCATCCATAGGAAATTTAATTATATATAATCCACCATCAGCATCCGCTACATAAGCAAATGAATCAATTACAAATACACCAATTGCATTACTACCCGTATCATAAAAACCAATTTCTACAGGATTTGCTGGATTTGATACATTAATTATTCTGATTCCTGTATCATCATTTGCCACATAAGCAAATGAGTCCATTACGAATACACCATATGCTTCATCGCCTGTATCATAAAAACCCGTTTCTACCGGATTACTGGGGACTGACACATTGATTATTCTTAGTCCAGCCCAATCATCTGCCACATAAGCAAATGAATCAAGTACAAATACAGCTTGGGCATAACCACCTGTATCATAAAAGCCCGTTTCTACTGGATTGCTGGGGACTGATACATTGATTATTCTTAGTCCAGCATAGTCATCTGCCACATAAGCAAATGAATCTACTACAAATACACCCATTGCAGATTCGCCTGTATCATAAAAGCCCGTTTCTACTGGATTACTGGGGACTGATACATTGATTATTCTTAGTCCTGCATTAGCATCTGCTACATAAGCAAATGAATCCATTACGAATACATCCAATGCATAACCGCTTGTATTAAAAAAACCCGTTTCTACCGGGGCTGCTGGATTTGATATATTGATTATTCTTAGTTGATCAATAAAATCCGCTACATAAGCAAATGAATTAACTACAAATATACCAATCATTCCATCATTAACATTAGCTGTATCATAATAGCCAAGGAATATTGGATTTGATGGGTCTTTAATATTGAATATCAACAATGATAAACTATCACAGGAATAGGCAATTGTATCCTTTATAAATACATCATAACAATTATCAAATAATGCTCTGCCTATAACAGTGCAATTCAATGAATCTCCATTTGCTTTTGTGTTATTCATCTCTTTCATCATATCCCATTCATTAATGGGTAAATCCTTATCATTATTATTGGAAAATAACATTATTCCAAATAGTATCACTATTGCCAAAAATAAAACTCTAATTTTCATATTAATACCTCCAAGATCTTTCTATTATATTACAACTTCATTTTATCAAGTCAACCCTAATTTTATTAAAATGGAAACAGCAATAGAAGAAATGGAAAACTCGTTTTTTATCTTTATAAGTTTGAGAACTATCATTCTTATTACTCTGTTAGGGTAAGTTACTGTATTTTTTTTTGCTTTATGAATATTTTGATGGATTACTTATAATTGTCAATATGTTTTGTTTTGTAGGGGCATATTCCATTTTCTTCTTGATTTTCCTTATTTTCATTTATAATGAAAGAAAATGTATTGTTATTTTCACTGGGAGTGCAAATGATATCATTTGATCAGGAATATGAAGAACATATAGAGAAAAAACATATTTCAATTCTACCTGCATGGAAATGGTGTCGTCAGGGGACTGTGATTTGAAAAAATCAGTAGGGGTGATTCGCGACCGCCAATACATATTATTATTTCATCTTAATTATCTTTACTGATCTATAATCATTACTCTTTATATAATATATACCATTCATTATCTCTTTTCCATTCTTGTCCTTTCCATTCCAAATACCACTATTAATCCTATTTACTAATCTGCCTGATATATCATATATATTATATTCACCGGTTCCGCCTGTTATCATTATTGATGTATAAAATGGATTCGGATATACATTTATTCCTATTCTTTCTTGTTTCTTTGATAATGGTGTATAATCATTTGTGCCAGAATTAATATCCCAATCAGTTAATTTCCCGTATATATCCCATCCTTTGCTTCTCCTATTATCCATCCATGTAAACATTATATTATTACTATTACAGGCGATTCCAAATTTTGATGATTTTTGATGATAGTATGGAATTGAATCTATGCAATTAATTTGTATATTTGCATCAGCATGTATTCCATTAACATATTTTTGTGCCATTATTTCCGGATCCCCATTCAAATTTCTATAATCAGTCCAGTATATAATAAATCTATTTGAATCAGGATCCATTGATACACTTGGAAAACATTGTTCCGCTGTGCCTAAATCATTATTCACTTTAAAGTTTGTTTCCACTGCTATACCTATACTATCATATCGTTGACTGTATATATCATAATTACCATTCCTATAATCCTTCCACACAATAACAAAATTCCTTGCATTATCCATTGATATACTTGGCTCATATTGATTTGCTGAGCCTGCATCATGATTTACTCTAAAATTTGGTCCTACTGTTATACCTATACTATCATATTTTTGACCATATATATCGTCATTCCCATTCCTATTATCCTCCCAAACAATAGCAAAATTGCCCGCATTATTCATTGATACACTTGGATGTCCTTGATACCCCATGCCTGCATCATCATTTATTCTAAAATTTGTTCCTGCTGCTGTACCTACACTATCATATCTCTGGCTATATATATCATAATTGCCATTCCTATAGTCCTCCCAGACAATTACAAAATTACCAGCATTATCTATTGATACACTTGGGTACCATTGATCTGTTGTGTCTGCATTATCATTTATCATAAAGTTTATTCCCACTGCTATACCTATACTATCATATAGTTGACTGTATATATCCCAATCACCATTCCTCTCATCCTCCCAGACAATTACAAAATTACCAGCATTATTCATTGATACACTTGGATATTGTTGATCTGTCATACTAGTAGCATCATTTACAATAAAGTTTGTTCCTACTTCAATACCTGTAATATTATATTTCTGACTGTATATATCAGCAGTCCCACTCCTCTCATCATGCCATACAATAACAGAATTACCCGCATTATTCATTGATACATTTGGAGAATATTGTCCAGCTGTACCAGCATCATCATTCACCATAAAGTTTGTACCTATTACTATACCTATACTATCATATCGTTGACTGTATATATCATAATTGCCATTCCTGCTATCATGCCATACAATAACAAAATTCATTGCATTATTCATTGATACACTTGGAGAATATTGATATGCTGTACCTGTATCATCATTCACCATAAAGTTTGTACCTATTACTATACCTATACTATCATATCTTTGACTATATATATCATAATTACCATTCCTGCAATCATCCCATACAATAATAAAATTACTCGCATTATTCATTGAAATACTTGGACACCTTTGATTTGCTGTACCAGCATCATCGTTTACAATAAAGTTTATTCCTATAACTGTACCGGTATTATCATATCTTTGGCTATATATATCATAATTCCCGCTCCTGCGATCATACCATACAATAACAGAATTACCCGCATTATTCATTGATACCTTTGGAGAATATTGATATGCTGTGCCTGTATCATCATTGATTATGATGTTTGCTCCTACTGTTACACCAGTACTGTCATATCTCTGACCATATATATCCAAGTTACCATTCCTATCATCCTCCCACACAATTACAAAGTTTCCTGTATTATTCATTGATACGCTTGGATGTCCTTGATACCTCATGCCTGCATCATCATTTACTCTAAAGTTTATTCCTATAACTGTACCAGTACTATCATATAATTGACAATATATATCACAATTACTATTTCTATAATCTCTCCAGACAATTACAAAATTACCTGCATTATCCATTGATATATTTGGGTTCCATTGATTTGCTGTATTGCCTATTGTATCATCATTAACTAAAAAATCATTTTTTATTACATTCTTTATTATTTCATTTTGTTTTTCTGTTACTACAATATTGTTATATGCATTTATTGATATCTTTTCTCTACCAATTTTTAATATATTATCATCTGCTATTTCACTAACATCCTCAATATTTACTGCATTAATTTGTTCTGATACATCTGATCTTGTCCCTGCATCAACAAATAATACTAATAATAAAATTGTAATAATAACAAATATATCTTTTTTATTTTTGAGTTCCATTAGTACTCCTGTTTAGATTTTTTTATACTTAAATCCAATAATCTTTATACTCATATATAAATATTATAATCTTTTTTTTAAAATTTGTAAAGCAGAAATTATCTCTAATAAATTTTACATTGTGTGGGGGCGATTCACAAACCACCCTTCCTTACAATAATCAATTGTCAGCATGGTACTATTTTACCTTGACAAGACAAAATAGTTCTACTATAATCACTTACAAAAGGAGAATAGTATTATGAAAAGACGATTTGTATTCAATGATATTATAAAATTCTTATATGGAGAACTAAACAAGATAGTTATTCTAACAGGTTCAAGACAAGTAGGGAAAACAACCCTATTAATGCAGATCCAGAAATATTTGCAAAATGAAAACAAAAAGGTCTATTACCTCACAATGGAAGATCCCGATGCATTAAGTGATTTAAATGAAAATCCCAAAAATATTTTACAATATATTGATTTAGAAAAGCAATGTTACCTATTAATTGATGAGATACAATATTTAGATGATCCAACACATTTTCTAAAATATCTATATGATATGTATAAAAATAAAATTCGGATTTTATGCACTGGTTCATCTGCAATTTTTATTGATAATAAATTCCGTGATTCATTGGCAGGCAGAAAAATAATTTTTAATCTACCAACAATGAATTTTAAGGAATACATCTATTTTAAATATGATGAAAAAATCATCAATAACATAGAAAACCAGAAAATTACAAAATCACTCATAAGAATGCTTGGAAATAGTTTCATTGAATACTGTAAGTGGGGTGGTTATCCAGAAGTAGTTACCACAAATAGTGATGAAAATAGAATAATAATATTAAGGGATTTAGTTAATTCATTCACAAAAAGAGATGTTGTTGAAATGAATATTAAAAACACCTTTAAGTTTTACCAATTAATGAAATTACTTTCTAATCAAATAGGCAGTATGTTAAATAAAAATGAAATATCAAAATTATTGGGAATTTCTTCAAATACAGTGAATAATTATATATATGCATTAAGGAAAAGTTTTCATATAAGTTTGATAAATCCAAAATATAAGAATTTATCAAAAGAGATCATTAAAATGCCGAAATTATATTATAATGATATTGGCTTCAGAAACTATTTAATTAATGATTTTAGAGTAATTAATGATAGGCAGGATAAAGGAAGTATTTTTGAATCAATTTTCATTAAGCATTTTAATACAGATTTTGAAATAAAATTTTGGCGGCAAAAAAACGGTCCCGAAATAGATTTTATTGTACAGGATAAATTTGCTTTTGAAATAAAATCTTCCTGTAGAAATATTGTTAATAAAAATTTAGAAAAATTCCGTAGTAAATATCCCAATATTCCTGTAAAAGCATTATGTTTTAAGCATTATTATGATACTAATAATTCACTATTACATTATTTAATATCAGATACTGATAAATTTTGATTTACAATTTTTCTGTGTCATCGTGTGTCGTATAATATCCATTGAAGAATAAAATAATGATGTTATTATTAAAAGTTAAAGGTACTAAAAGTATGGGAAGGAAGTGAAAAAGACTGAGGTGTCATTGGGCAGAAAACCCGCACGGCATGCCGTACTGTTGGAAATCCGCCTGGGTGGAATACGGTATCCAGTATTCTCTTTTCCCTTGATTCTTGTTTTTTCAATTCAATATAGTATTTGTCATTTCATATATTCATTCAGTTGCATGATTTCTCAATTGAGAAATCATGCAACTGACAATTTATTTCTACAAACATTTCTTTTTACTTTTATAAGAAACCAACAAATACAATTTCCTTTATAACCGCTTCTACTATTTCTTTAAGTCTATCTCATTTTTTAAACGAATTATAAGGTCATCAATCTTCATTGAACCCAGATCACCCTCACCTTTAATTCGCACACTAACAGAATCATTCTCTTTTTCCTTTGCACCAATTATCAGCATATATGGGTATAGATTGTTTTCCGATTCTCTTATTTTATATCCAATTTTCTCATTTCTATAATCCTCAAAAATCCTAATATCATTTTTTCTCAATGTATCTGCTATTTCTTTTGCATACTCAACAGTTTCTTCTGTTACTGTCATAATAGATACCTGCTTTGGAGCAAGCCATAATGGGAATTTCCCTGCATAATGTTCAATAAGCCCGCCAACAAATCTTTCCAGTGAACCTAGTAATGCTCTATGAATCATATATACAAGATGTTCCTGATTATCACTTCCTATATAGGTAACATTAAATCTTCTTGGTAGATTAAAATCAAATTGTATTGTGGGTCCCTGCCATTTGTTGCCAATTGCATCATGCAGTTTAATATCAATCTTCGGACCATAAAATACTGCTTCACCGGGAATTTCTTTATATGGCACATTCTTTTTATCCAAAATTGTTCTTAATGTTTTTTCAGCAAAAGTCCATTCTTCAGTGGTACCTGCATATTTATCCATATTATCAGGATCACACATTGATAATTCAATAGTGTATTTTTCATATCCAAAACTCTCAATAATAAATATGGCAAAATCAAATGTTTTATCAAGTTCATTTTCCAATTGTTCGGGGGTGCAGAATATATGAGCATCATCCTGAGTAAAACCCCTTACCCTCAATAATCCATGCATTGTTCCACTTCGTTCATATCTGTAAACAGTGCCAAGTTCAGCATACCTTATGGGTAAATCCCTATATGAATGTATCTTTGTATTATAAATCAGAATATGACCGGGACAATTCATTGGTTTTATAACATATTCCTCTTTATCCATATTAAATATATACATATTATCTCTATAATAGGAAAGATGTCCCGATGTATCCCATAATTCTGCTTTTGCAATATGCGGTGTTCTTACAAGTTCATAACCACGCCTTATATGCTCATCCTTCCAGAATCTTTCAATGGTTTCAAGAATTGTAGTTCCATTGGGATGCCAGAAAGCAAGTCCTGAACCTGCTTTTTCAAATAATGAATAAATACCTAATTGTTTTCCAAGTTTTCTATGGTCTCTCTTTTTTGCTTCTTCTAAATTATGCAAATGCTCTTTAAGCATTTCCTTGTCCGGAAAAGATACTCCATAAATCCTTGAAAGCATTTGATTCTTTTCATCCCCTTTCCAATATGCTCCTGCAACATGCAAAAGTTTTATTGCTCTCACATATCCTGTTGATGGTAAATGGGGTCCTTTACATAGATCAAAGAACTCATTGTTTTCATATATGGAAATATCACCTTCCAGTTCATCTATTAATTCTAATTTCAATTCCTCATTATTCTTTGAAAGGATTTCCTTTGCCTGCTCTTTGCTTACATCCTTTTTCACAAAAAATATATTTTCTCTAACTATTCTTTTCATTTCCTTTTCAATCTTTTTCAAATCATCAACGGTAAATGGTTTTTCTACAAGAAAATCATAATAAAAACCATTTTCTATTGATGGTCCAATACCAAGTCGGGTATCCTTAAAAAGACGCATGACTGCCATTGCTAAAATATGTGAAGAGGAATGCCAATATATTGCTCTACCCTCATCAGAGGAAAAATCCAAAAGTTCAATCATATCATTTTCTACAGGTATAGTATTAAGGTCTTTTAATTCATTATTGATCTTTGCAACCAAATATCTTTTATCCCCATTAATATCAGGGTTTTCCTTTAATATCTGAGCAAGGGTTTTGTTTCCCTCAAAACTATGTTCTTTCTTATTTATAGTGAGTTTCATGTTCTAATTAATATGGGCGGTATTGGACTTGAACCAATGACCCCTTGCATGTCAAGCAAGTACTCTAACCACCTGAGCTAACCGCCCTATAAAAAAATGGCGTCTCCAACGGGATTTGAACCCGTGTCGCAGCCTTGAAAGAGCTGAGTCCTGACCCCTAGACGATGGAGACGCTTAATTACTTATTATGTGTTTTAAAATACAGTTTCCTAAATGCTTCATTCTCAACAAGAGCATCGCTAATAAGAAAGTAATTTTCAACTTCCCTATTTGTTTCTATCAACCTTTCTGCAATAACCTCAGCAAGATTAAAAAGAAATTTTGCTCCTAAAACACCATTATGGCTGATAATATCCATAACAGCATCTCTGTTAAGTGATAAAACATCGCAATCTGCTACGGCTTTTATTGAAGCTGATCGCCTGTCCTTTCTTAAAATTGCCATTTCACCAAAAAAATCACCTCTATTAAGTGTGGCAAGCACAATCTTTTTTTCCTTTCTTTCAATAAATACTTCAACAGAGCCCTCTTGAATAATATACATTTTATCAGATACATCACTTTCTCTGAATACTGTAAACCCATTGTCATAATGCACCTTTTCAGTGTGGCTCAAGAAAATCCGTATTTCATCATCATCAAAATTTGTAAAGACCCTTGATTTCATAACAAATCCTTTTTAAAATGAGCCGTACTGGGCTCGAACCAGTGACCCTCTGCTTAAAAGGCAGATGCTCTACCACCTGAGCTAACGGCCCACATTTTTTTAAGATAATTGATTATATTTAAAACATTGTTCTTGTCAAGATAAAATCAAAAAAAATGCAATTACTTCCTAAATAATACCATAATTTCTATTATATACAAGAATTAATTATGAATTTCTTAGTAGGGGCGGTTCACGAACCGCCCCTACTAAGAAACAATATGAATATACTCTAATTTTGCTTTTCTTTTTTCCCAATCAGGAAGAAGCATATCAAGCATTCTATAGAATTTATTATTATGATTCATAAATTTAAGATGAATAAATTCATGTATTATCACATAATCAATACAATAGATGGGTGCTTTTATAAGTTCTGTATTAATTGTAATTACAGGTGGTTTTTTCTTGTTCCTATAAATCCTGCAGCTGCCCCATCTTGTTTTCATTTTCCTAAATCTTATTTCCGGTGTTTCAATTTCTATTTTCTTGAGTTGAGGAATAAACTCCTCTATTTTTTTACTTATATATACAATTGAGTGTTCTTTATACCATTTTAGCAGTAAATCCTTTACTTGTATATTATTATACGGATCTTGGGTATATACAATGATTTCTCTTCCTTTCATTTTAACAAGATTATCTGAACTTTCTTTTATATTTAACTGATATTGCCGACCAAGATAATAGTATGATTCCCCTCTAATATATTTTCTTTCTGTAGGTAATGGATGGAATTTATCAAAATATTGAATTTTTTTATTAATCCATTTACCCTTTTTCTGCAAATAGTCTTTAACTAATTCATTGCTAATATTATTTGGAAATTTAGCAATTATGTTTTTATCAGGATAAACAGTTATTCTTGCTGTTTTTCTATTTTCAAATGTTGTTTCTACTAAGAATTGCTTTTTCCCATAATTTACTTTTATATTTTTGACTTTATTCTCCATTTTTTTCTTATTTATTATCTGTTGTAAGGGCGGTACGCGAACCGCCCTTACTTCCTCACTTTTGCTACATTTATAATTGCCTGAACTATTTCATCAATAATTGAGTCCTTTATTTCTATTTGTTCACGATTAAATACTTCATACAATTCATCATAGATCTCCATATCTATTTTATTGATTGTATCCAAATCATCAATCCAATTTACCTTAATATTATTATTAATAATTTTACCAATAGTAATTGACATTCCTGCAATATCAGTCTTTTTTCCCTCAATCAATTTACTTTCAATCTGCTCCATCATAATACCATAATAGGCTTTTTCTTCATCATAATCTTTAAGTTTTTTCGGAATACTTTCATCTGTTCTGTTTATTACAGTATTTTTTATTTCCATTGCTTTTTTAAGGTATTCAGCATCATTCAATCGTTGTTCTCTATATGCCTTTATTACATTTTCCAGTATTTCAGAAAACTTTTTATAAAATGCCGGGTCTTCTTCATATCTTTCCTGTATTGTTTTTTGAGTTCTTGTTGCAATAGCATCCGCTTTTAAGCCATCATCTCTAAGATTGCTTACTTCTTCATTAAATTCAAATTCATTGAATATATTAACAAGCGGAGTGATTTGTTCTATTTCTCCTGCTCCCACATATTCATCTATGAGTTTTTTTATTTGCGGTTCATATTCAGCATAATCAATAGCATCTGAATAACGCCTTCTTACTGATACCCTTAATTTG
Organism: Caldifarciminota bacterium; assembly: GCA_030592285.1. Taxonomy (GTDB): domain Bacteria; phylum Hydrothermota; class 32-111; order 32-111; family 32-111; genus JAUVJU01. The sequence continues at coordinate 2,632 of JAUVJU010000030.1, read as the reverse complement.
CTAAAAAACTTTAATGTATTCTTATATTCCTGAATTTTATCATTTTTTGTTTTTTCATGAAATTCATTATTTGAAAGTGCAATAGATAATGATTTTGAAAATGCAAGTAAATTCCTGTAAAATTTATCTCTTAATTCCTCATCAGCCAAATGCTTTTCACATTCCTCAATATCGTTTTTGTTTTTTACTTCTTTAAACAGATCATTAAGATTATCAAAATCTTTTCTTAATTCTGATATGATTTTATCAATAAAAATGAAAACACTACTTAAATCATCCTTATCAAATTCAGGTAATGCCCTATAAAATTCCATTGCATTATCAAGATTTTCTAAAATTCCATAATAATCTATTATATAGCCATACTCTTTGCCTTCCTTTAATCGATTAACTCTTGCAATTGCCTGTAATAATGTGTGGTCTTTTAATTTTCGTGCAAGATAGAGTATTGTATTTACAGGAGCATCAAACCCTGTTATTAGCTTATCTATTACAATAATTATTTCAGGTTCTTCATCCTCTTTGAATGAACTAATTATCATATCATTATACTGTTTTTCCGAACCATATTTTTTCATCATTTTATTCCAGAATTGGATCATTTCGCTTGGCTCATCATTAGGATCTGAATATCCTTCTCTTTGATCGGGTCCCGACATTATCACCTCTGAGGTTACCATTTCAAATTTATCAAGATAATATTTGAATTTTAATGCTGCTGCTTTACTTTGTGTTATAATTTGTGCTTTGAATCCTTTGCCACGCCAATTATATGCAAAATGCTGACCAATATCAAAAGCAATCATCTTAATTTTTTGCTCTGCTTCATTTAGTTTATCAGATGAAGCAAATTTTCTTTTTAGGTCTGATTTTTGTTTATTATTTAGAGATCTGGTCTGTTTTTCAAACCAATTATCTACTGCCTCCCTATTTACATCTTGCGGAACAAGTCGCCCTTCATACAGAAGTGGAACAACATTCTTATCTGCTACTGCCTGCTCAATGGTGTATGAATCAATTAAACCACCGAATTTCTTAATAGTATTCTTATCCTTATTCATTACAGGTGTTCCTGTAAATGCAATATAACAAGCAGTGGGCATTGCCTTTTTCATTATTGCATGCATCTCTCCATACTGCGTTCTGTGTCCCTCATCAACAAGAACAAAAACATTGGGATTATGAAGCGGTTCTTTCATTTTCTCAGCTGCATTTTCAAATTTATCAATTACTGTTGTTATAATAGTAGAATTTTTATGTTTCAATAATTCAGCAAGGTGACTTCCACTTCTTGCCTTAATGGGTTCCTTTCCACAATCATGAAATGTATCATGCAATTGTTTATCAAGATTTATCCTATCAGTAACAAGTACTATTCTATAATTATCAATATACTTATTTAATGCAATAGACCTTGCAAGCATAACCATTGTGAGAGATTTACCGCTGCCCTGAGTATGCCATACAACTCCTCCCATTCTTCTTCCCATTTCTTGTGTTCTTAATATCCTGTGCATAATCTTTTCAACACAAAAATATTGCTGATAACGGGCAATCTTTTTCTCACCCTTATCAAAAAGAATATATTTTCTAATTAACTGAAGTATTCTTTTGGGCTGACATAGTGAATAAAGAATATAATCCTGCTCTTTGGGAAATCGTGGTTCTATATGTTCTACCGTCTTGCTTACCCAATTCTTATTATTTTTTCCTGCAGCATCTATTAGTTTTTTCTTGAATGATTTATCAGGAGGAATATTAATAATATCTTTCACAACATTATCAAACTTTTTCAATGTATCAGTCCATGTTTCTTTCCATATTGTCCAGAATTTTTCCTTTGTTCCCACTGTACCATATTGTGCTTCATTCATTGCAAGCACAATAAGTATTTGAGCATAGTAAAACAAATGAGGAGCATATTCATCGGTCTGATTCCTTATCATTTGAGATATCCCTTCTTTAACAGGATATTTAATTGCAGATGATTTACATTCAATTACACATAATGGAATGCCATTGATAAAAATAACAATATCCGGTCTTATTCTTTCTTTTATACCTACCCTTTCAACTGTATATTCCTCTGTGAAATGATACACATTATTTTCAGGATTTTCCCAGTCAATATATTTTATATTAAAACTTCTTATTGTTCCTTCCACATTCTCAGGATGGCTTTCTCCTGTTAATAGTGTTTCATATATATCCTTATTTGTCTGAATAAGTCCTTTGTTTGTATAATATTTAAGTTTATTAATTGCATTTCTTATGCTGCTTTCTGAAAAATCTCTTTCACTTTGACCATATTCAATTTTATTGTTTTTCCTAAGCCAATCTTCCAATACTTTTTCAAGAATTACTTCTCTCTGTTTATTATACCGTAATTCATTTACCTCATCAGGTGTAAGATACTCATATCCCATATTCTTCAGCATTATCATTGCTGGTAATTTTGAATCTTTGTATTCATTAAATTGAAGGTCTTGTTTTGTTATCATGCTTTAATCCTTTTTTCCTATAGTAGGGGCGGTTCGCGAACCCCCCACTTTTGAAATATATTCATCATTATTTGTCATTACTTCTATACTTTTATGTAATAACAGCGAAGGCAGGAAAACATTATTATATT
>JAUVJU010000100.1 GCA_030592285.1 Caldifarciminota bacterium | reverse complement strand
TTTATTTATTTCAGTATTATTCAGGTTATCTGTTGCATAATAATTATATGAATATGTTGAATCTATACCCATTATATTATCTATCACTGTATTACCATTCATAATATTCATCTGAGCATAGCCATAATATATTGCTCTTACTCCACTTGATGGGGTGCTTATTGGCATATCATTTGATATTAGTTCAATATCTGTTGCTGATGTTATTAATATTGTATCTGCTTTTAGGTATTTGGGTTCATTAACTGTCATTTCTGTTATTGGTGCTGAATTATCAATAACAAACTGACTATCTGCTTGTACTGTATTGTTTAGATTATTATACCCAATAATATTAAGTACATATGTATTCTCTAATAATGTATTTAGTTCTATGTTTACGCTATCAGTAAATGTTCCCTGTATTAAACCATTAATATTATAATTAATTAGTTTTACTCCGCAGCCATTATCTATTGCTATTACATCAATAAGTGCATCTGATGTAACAAATTGATAATCACTTTCATAATGCGGGATTGTAAATGTAATATTGATTGTTGGAGGTGTATTGTCTATATGGAATACAAATTCCTGTGTTTCCTCAATATTTCCTGCATTATCAACAGCATAATATATAATATTATGAAGTCCATCTTCATAACCAAATAAGGTAAGTACTACTAAGCTATCATTTATTGTATTTTCCTGACCATCTATTATATATGTTAATTGCTTCACTCCTGATATGTCATCTGTTGAAGATATTGTTATTTGTGATTCCTCTGTTAGATATATATTATTTCCTTCAGAATAATATGGACCAATTATAGTGATTTTTGATATTGGAGCTAATGTATCACTAACTACAACAAAATTACTCTGAACATATTCGGATTCATTATACAAATGATCTATTGCCTTCATTGTCACAAAATATTCCTCATCAAGAACTATTGTGTCATTTATATGACCATCCCATATATAATTATTGTATCCATTATATAAATCATTGAAATATTTATCCACTAATACTTCCATTTTTTCATTACAGATTTTAAGTTCTACCTCTGAACAATCTTCTGATAAGTAATAACCAATTTCAATTAATTCATTATAAATTGGGCTAAACCAATAAGGATTACAAAACAATTGATTTATCTCAGGTTTTACAATATCTATTCTCCAATATCCTTCCTGTATATCAGATTTGTTTCCACTCTCATCAATAACAAATGCTTCATATGGATATACTCCTGTCTCAATATGGTTATTATTGATTCTTAATGTATCAAAAGCATTACATTCAGATATTAATAAAGAATCAAATATATAATTATTATCATACAATGTATAATAAATTATCCCTGTTTCATGGGAAATAATTGATAAGCTATCAATATTTTTTGTATTGATTATTGGATATTTGTTCACAATTTCTAATATTGGTTTTACAGTATCACACTTAATATGTAATGTCTGAATAACGCAATTCCTAATACCTTCTGTGTATTTCCATTCACTCTCATTATCTCTTATAATACTAATACCATTTCTCAATGCTTCTGCATTGCCTACATAAATATAATTATCATTTTGAAATAACTGTATGTATCCGGAAAAGTCACCATTCTGATCCGTGTGAAAAATAAAAGTATCTGATAGTTCACAAATTTGAATATCAAATAATGATTTTTCAGGAATAAGTTTTTCTTCCTTTGGAACAGAATTTAATGCATCATAGATATTTAGTGCAGGATCAGTAACAACTACCATTAAAGTGTCATTTGAATGCCAGTTCCCTTCTAAAAATACTGAATCAAATTCTGGTTCAGAAATATTATAAAAAATGGGTTTTAGTGTATCTAATTCATCCTTTTCCATTACTGCTAATAAGTTAGTATTAATAGACATCTCAGGTGATGTTGTTAAAGTCCATATACTGTCATTGAAAATAGGAGGTGAATTTGTCAATAATACTGGGATTCCATTTTCATCAATACAATATATACCCAAATCATTTATATCTATATTGTATGAATCCACCCCTTCAACTGTATACTTATAGGTTATTGTTGCTCCATTATCAAAACTCAAATCACTTGGTAGAATTTGCAGTACAGGGTCTGATACATACATACTGTTTTGATCTAACATTACAATTTCAGGTTTTACTCTATTAATCCTCATTACAGTATCATTAAAAAATACATTAGAATTAATATTTAAAGTCGCTCTTCCAAAAGGTGTTGCAATAGAACTGAATGATAAATGTTCAATAATATCGCCGATTTTTACATTTTCTACAGCTCTTTTTATAGGAAGATGAGTTTCTCCTTCCTCAGGAAAATCATCTTCAGCATATAGATCCAAAATTAAAGTAAGATTCCCACATAAATTAGCTACATCCAAATATCCTATTGTTTTTAAAGAATCTGTATTTGTAGTTGCACAATAAGAAATTAAAGAAACATTATTATTACTAATAGCAAATAACTTAAACGGATATCCCAAAGTTATACCCTTGATTAGTATATAAGATCTTGGTAAATTCGAATCAATAAAATGAACACAATTAAAATAATCATCATAATTTGATCCTGAATAATTTCCGATTTTTATTAAATCATCCGTTATTTTCAAATCACGATTTCTTTCTCCTGTAATATAGCACAAATCAATATCCCAATCATCTATTTTAAGATATGGATTAGGTAATCCATTCCAAAATGTGGATAAAATATTTGAATCGGAATCTATGCCTACATATTCATTATAATAAGTCCCAAAATCTCCCAAAACCAAATCATCACTTAAACCATGTGACTTAAATATCTTATTACTAAATATTTCGGTATATTTAATTGAATCAACTAAATCATCCATATTCATTGACCATTCGGAATCCCATCCATTTATATTACAAACAATACTATCCTGATTATATGAAATTTCAATATATTCATTATCAATTACTACTGGTTCAGTGTAGGTAATATCACTATTATACACACTATCAGGAATATTGAATATATGGGGATTACCATTAACCATATATATGGTTTTGTTATTATAATTTCCTAAAGAATCGGAATAAATGGTCTCTGTAATAGAACCGGGATACACCCATTTTGAATTAATATTATTAGAATCACATTTTGCAGAAAGATTACCGGTTGGATCATATTTTATAGTAATTCCATTATGTGCTAAATAATCAACATTTGCAGTTAAATTACTTGTTAATGCTGTTGCATCAATTATTGCCTTATAAATATATTGATTATTAATCACTCCGCCATTAAATCCGATATTATTATTGAAAATATATGGATTGAATGCTTCAATGCCAATAAAATCCGGTTGCTTTCCATAAACCGATGATTCAATCCAATCATTCCCAAGATATTCCACTTCTAAATCGCAGATAACTCTTCCCATAGCAACATAAGACTTTGTATATAAATAATATGTCCTCCCACTCACAACACTAATAGGAACATCCAATGTATCAATCACTTCACCTAAAGTAGAATGTGAGAAATGTGAACTCCAAATTGTATCAATATTTTCATCTATTAAAAATGCAAAGGATTGACCTCTGTATTTTATCTTTGATATAAAATCAATATTTACTGAATCGCTTCGTGGCTTAAAACAATATATATCACTCTCTTTCCAAGATCTAAATATTGATAATGTATCAATTGTTTCATGTGATTGTGTTACGGTAGTACTATAATCCACAAAATCAGATATTTTACCATTATACTTTCTTGTTTTTAGACCAATGGAATCATAAGCAACTGTTAAACTGCAAATCACATCTGCATTTGCAGAATATGCTGTTGTATAAAATTCATATATATGTCCGGAATCTACAGTAAGAGAAAAAGTGGAATCTAAATTCAACGATCCAAGATTACTAGCATTAAAATATTTATGATAATAAAAAACATTAGTATTGGTTGTTACATCCTTAATCTTTGCAGAAACAGATTGGTAGCAAGACCAATTATAAAAAGATATAGCAATAAGATTCACTTCTATACTATCACTCATGGGCATAAAGGTAATTGTATCACTTATTTTGTAATCAGGATAAATTGGATTACCATTTACTTTTACTCCTGTTTCAAGTTCTTTTGGAATTGTATAACCGTAAATCTCAGTCCCAATAATATCAATGTCCCATAAAAATCTGCGATTCCAATACCCCATTGCAGTGTCAAGTACCGTATATACCTGTGGAGGATAATAATCCCCGCTTCCAAAGGCAGTCCATACATATTCATTTTTACCATTATATACAGAAAAATCACCAATTTCTCCAACTTTATAATTATCCGGAATAAATATATTGGCATCAATATAATTAATATTGCTTCCAAGGGTAAATTCTACACTATCAATAACGGTATCATTTAACTGTATATTTATACATTCTAATTTATACCAATATTTTCCTGTATCAGCTGGATTTCCATTAATAAATCCATCCCAATAACTATGATTTTGAATCTCCGCTGTACAATATGTCAGTGAATCAATTGAATGTTTTAATCCATTTTGATTATATATATGCGAGTTGATATATGAATTCTGATTAACAATATAACTGAAAACAATAGAATCAATTATTGTAAGAGAATCCAATGGAGTAAAATAGTCCGGCACAGCAAATAATGTATCAATTTTAAAATTTGACTTAACATTAAATTGAATATTTCTTGTATCCACCTGATTATATAAAGTATCATAAATTGTTAAAAAGGCAGTATATAATCCTTTGGGAATATATCCAAATATATCTGATTGTCCAATCCATTTTTGTGAGTATATTTTATATGGATAAATACCTCTTTCTCTTTTATGCCACCAATTATTCCCTCTCTCATCTATAATATCCAAATCAGCAATACTAATATTATTAATTGTCCTAAATTGAAATACCATAGTATCACTTAAAGGTGTAAATTCACTGTCAATAATGGTTTCTCTCAATTCATAGTAAAATGTATCAATCTTTGATGCCTGTATTGATTGAATATCTGTATGGAATCTTACAGTATCTGAAATAAAACTCCCATTCTCTTCATAACTTGTTAGTAGAATTTCATAATCCGTAGAAAGCCGCATATTAAGATGTCCCAAAATATTATCATTCCCTACTTGTACAATACCTCTGTTATTAATAAGTGAATCTCTATACTCAGGTATAATCCATATATTATTACTGCTCCAGGAAGTATCACTTGAATCAATTCTCCATTTCAAATCAAAATGTGAAAACCTACTGATATTTAATGGATTGGGATCTGTACAATGCCCTTTTATAATAACTTGGTTACTGTATATTGTATCATTATTAATTGGGTAGGATATTTGTGTCCCTATGGTCTTATATGCAGCAATTGTTGAATATGCAGTTGTATTGCTATGTTTATCAATTGCAAGAATTTTAATCTGTTGATAACCCATTCTATTTGTATTTAGAAGTAATGGCTTATTGATTGTATCAATATTTGATGCCGGATTAATAATTGTATCCCATATAATACTATCTTCCAATGTTATTTCAAGCATAATATTACCTTGATTGGTTTCAATATCTTGCTGTTCTGTAATGCATATTATGCAATTTGTTATACCATCATCCTCTGTGACTAAAGGAATACATGTTGCTGTAATAATCTGAGGTGCAGTTCTGTCAATAATCAATAAAGTTGAATCTCCTTCAAGAATATCATTGATTATTGTATCATTATCATATCTATCTTTAACTGCCATTGATGTTTCATATAAACCATCCGGAATATTCTCTAATTCCTGATAATTTATAGATAAAGTGTATTGTCCTGCACTTTCTACTGTATACGGATTAAATAGGTTGAAATAATCTCTGTTGTATATGTTAGTCAATTTAAATAAAAATCTTGTGAACTCATCTGTTGTACAAACAATACTATCCAATGATGTAGTAGAATTTATAATATTACTACTTAAATGATTTATTATAAAAACTGCAGGTGATCTTGAATCAATATGAAATGCTTTAGATTCTATTACTTTATTTTTTGCCATATCTTCAATTTCAATTGTTATAGAATTAGTATTTGCATGTTTTAATGTATCACCACTATTCATTATGAAATCCCAGTAATGAATATTATTCAAACCATAATAAATGTTTCTTATTGTATCAGACCATACTATTCCACCTTTATCACTGAATATTGATATAATTGCCTTTTTATCTAATGTATGTGAAATCATTGAATCAAAATTATCATTCACTTTAAATTGAATCTTTAAATCACCATATTTGCTTGTATAAGTGCTATCCTGCTTTGGAGATAATATTTCAATCTCTGGCGGTTCATTATCAATAATGAATGGTGATTCAACTATTGCTTTGTTCTCATTTATATCAGAAACTGTTGCATTAATATAATATAATCCTTGTGTGTCAAATGTAATATCTTCAATTATTAAAGAATCATTTCTTCTTATTGAAGGATAATATAAATAATTACCTGTGATTCGTTTTATAAATATGCTGTCAGAGTAATCCTTTATTCCATCCGGATCATAAAACTCTGCAATTACATCCATTATAGAATCACCATTGAATGCAGAATTCCAATTTGGTTCTGTTATTGCCAGATAAGGCATACTATTATTAATTATTACATTTTGAATCATACTAATTTCAGGATTAGCCAAGTCCTGTGCAAATAAACAGACCTTATAAATCCCATCATCTAATTTAACACCTTCATTATTAGTGCCATTCCATACAAATGTTCCATTCAAATCATTATCTGTAAATATTTTCTCATAGTATTTTATTGTATCTGAATTTGAGTTTAATATTCTAACCCACACTGAACCAGGTTCTGATACTCCATAATAAATTATTAATTTATCATAATTTGATGAAAACTTATTTTTATTAAACAAGAATTTACTAATATTAATCGGATCTCTGTCAATAATTAATCTTGCTTTATAACTTCCTTTTATAACTTCTTTAAAAAATCTATCATTAGATAAAATATCCCAACTATTAGTTACATTCCATTTCATGTAGGATAATATCTCCTGAATACTCAGTGGTTCATGAAATTTCACTTCATATTCCCCGTTTTCAATATATTCATCATATTCTACACCAACGAAATTCTTTTTTGCACTTCCATCCCAGACAAATTCATGCATTGAATTTGGCAAGAAAGTATTAAAAACTTTGTAATAAGCACCTTTATTCTCGTTGTCATTTTTCGGATATATTCTTTTAGTAAACTCCATAACAAATCTAGTTGCGTTATCTCTACATTTTATTTCTGTATCACCATTTTCATAAGTATATTCAACAATCGGATAA
>JAUVJU010000059.1 GCA_030592285.1 Caldifarciminota bacterium | reverse complement strand
TTTGTTATCAATAATTTCTTGCTGTTTTTCAAAATCAATAATTAATCTATCTGACAAATCCGTTTTGGAAATATATCTTATAAGTCCCTTTTTTATAATATTGAGCATTCCTTCCCTTGTTTTATAATCAGATACATCATTTATAAAATTCAATTTAAAGGTATCATTTAATCCATAAAATGTTTTTTGTCCAAAAAAGAATATATTATACTGCCACCCTCCGCCAACTGTTACGCCATCAATTAGAATAAAAACATCTGCATCATCTTTATTTAAAGTGAAGTCCACAATTTTCATTTCACTCTTAAAATAATCAACATAATCATTATCATAGTCCACATATATACTGAATGCCGATAATGTTAAAAAAATAATTAATCCCATTAAAACAATAATTTGTTTCACTAATTCCTCCTAAATATTTTCTCTTATTTTCTCCATAAATTTCATATAATAATTAATATTATGTTCAGTAGCAAGCATCATACCGGTTATTTCGTTTGCTCTAAATAAATGATGTAGATATGCTCTTGAATAATTCCTACATAATAAACAATCACAATTTTCATCAATTGCCTTAAAATCATTCTTATATTGAGCATTTCTTATAAGTATTTTCCCATTATCAGTAAATAGAGTGCCATTTCGTGCATTTCTTGATGGAATAACACAATCAAAAATATCAAAGCCCTGCTTTACTGCAAATTCAATATCTTCAAGTTTCCCTACTCCCATAAGATATCTTGGTTTATGTTCCGGCATTATTTCATCACACATTTCTATAATATCTCTTATGTTTTCTTTTGTTTCCCCAATGGCAATACCACCCATTGCATAACCATCAAAATCCATTTCCACTAATCGCTCTGCACATTCCCTTCGTAAAGAAGGGTAAACAGAACCCTGAATAATTCCAAATTGATACTGTTTATATCCATACAGTGCTTTTGTTTCAAGAAAATGCTGTTTTGCTTTATATGCCCAGTCAAGTGTTCTTTCCATTGCAATTTTTGCATATTCCTCTGTGGTAGGATACTCTGTACATTCATCAAGAACCATCATTATGTCAGACCCAAGATTTCTTTGCATATCAACATTGTTTTCCGGTGTAAATTTATGATATGAACCATCAATATGTGATTGAAATAATACGCCATCCTTTTCAAATTTTCTTAATTGAGCAAGAGATAATACCTGAAATCCACCTGAATCCGTAAATATGGGTTTTTGCCAATTAATAAATTTATGAATGCCTCCTGCATTATTAATAATCTCAAGTCCTGGTCTTAGATACAAATGATATGTATTAGTTATAAATGCCTGTACATTCAATGTTCTCAATGTTTTCATACTCATTGCCTTTACAGTTGCCTGAGTAGCAACAGGTAGAAATGCAGGTGTTTCAATAATTCCATTTTCTGTAATTATTTGTCCCCGTCTCTCTTTATCCTTTCTACTTATTAATTTGTACATATACTACCTTATAAGCATACTATCACCATAGGAAAAGAATCTGTATTCCTTTTTAATTGCCTCACTATATGCCTGTTTTATAAAATCAATACCAGCAAATGCAGAGATCAGCATTATAAGTGTTGATTTTGGTAAATGGAAATTTGTTATTAGCATATTTACTGATTCTATCTTCATTGGAGGATATACAAAAATATTCGTCATTCCCGTACCAGATGAAAATTTTCCATTTTTATACACCGTTTCTAATACCCTTAGACATGTTGTACCAATAGCAATAATCGGTATATCCTTTTCCCTTGCATTATTAAGTATATCTACTGCATCTCTATCTATTTCAAAATATTCATTATGCATTTTATGATCTTTTATATTCTCTTCTTTTACAGGTTCAAATGTACCTAATCCTACATGGAGAAGTATATCAAGAAATACTGTTCCTCTTTTTTCCATATCATTAATGATCTCATTTGAAAAATGTAATCCTGCTGTTGGAGCTGCCGAAGAACCATTCGTTTTTGAATAAATAGTTTGATATTCATCCTTATCTCTATCCTCATCATCTCTTTTAATATAAGGAGGTAATGGCACATGTCCATATTTTTCAAAAAATTCACTTATTTTCATATCTGTTCTTATTGAAATAAAAAATACTTCATTTTCCCTTTTAATGATCTTAATAATTGATCTATCAATTATTAATTCCTCTTTAATATTTAATCTACCACCCCTTTTTATTAATGCTTCAAATTCATTACTTTTAACAAATGGATCTAATATAAGGATCTCAATTTTTGAACCAGTTTTTCTGTTTGCGAAAATCCTTGTTTTTACTACCCTTGTAATATTTCTTACAATAATATTTGGATAAGGAATACTATTAGGTAAATCATTAAATGTTTTATGCTTAATTGTATGATCTTCTCTATTAAGAAACATTAATCGTGATTCACCCCTTTTAAGTGGATGGCTTGCAATTAATCTTTCCGGTAATTCATAGTCAAAATCATTTAAATACATATTAAAACAGGGAATCGTTCTTCTTTTTTAATCTTAGATGTTCATAGGCAAGATCTGTTACCACTCTTCCCCTTTGCGTTCTTTTTATTAATCCCTTTAATATCAAAAATGGTTCATAAACCTCTTCAATGGTTTCCGCTGTTTCTCCAATTGAAACAGCAAGTGTGGATATGCCAACGGGTCCGCCATTATATTTATCAATAATGGATCTTAACAGATTTACGCTCACCTCATCAAGCCCCAGTGTATCAACCTCCAATGCTTCCATAGAATACAGTGCAATGTCTTTATCTATTTTACCCGTACCCTTAACAACTGCATAATCCCTTACTCTTTTTAACAGCCGATTTGCAACACGAGGTGTACCTCTTGATCTTTTTGCTATTTCATTTAATCCATCCATTTCATATTCAATTTCAAGAATTCTTGATGATCTTTTTAGAATTTCTGCAATCTCCTCATCCTGATAAAAATCCAGCCGTTTCATTATGCCAAATCTGCTTCTCATTGGAGCAGTTAGAAGTCCACTTCTTGTTGTTGCACCAATCAATGTAAATGGTTTAAGATTTAGTTTAACAGTTCTTGCAGAAGGTCCTGTATCAATCATAATATCTATTCTAAAGTCCTCAATTGCAGAATATAGATATTCCTCAACAACACGGCTAATTCTATGTATTTCATCAATAAAAAATACATCACCCTCTTTTAATTTTGTAAGTAATCCAGCAAGATCTCCCGGTCTCTCCAAAACAGGTCCACTTGTTGCAACCATATCTACTGTAAGTTCATTTGCAATAATATGTGAAAGGGTTGTTTTTCCAAGTCCCGGAGGACCAAATAATAATACATGGTCTAAAACATCTTTTCTTTTTTTGGCTGATTCAATAAATACATTGAGATTCTCTTTAAGTTTACTCTGCCCTACAAATTCTTTTAAGAAACTAGGTCTTAATGTTTCTTCAAATTTTTCCTCACCTCTAATTTTTCCTGATGATATTATTTCATTATTCATCTTAACCTCATAAGTGCTTCTCTTATAATTTCTTCTGTTGACAGGTTGTCGCCCTTTTCTTTGCTTACTAAATTAATTGCTTTTTCAATATTTCTCGGTTTGAATCCAAGCACAATAAGTGCATCATAAGCATCGCTTGTTACACTTGTTTTTGCAAATTCAATTTTACCTGAAAGTTCAAGAACAATTCTATCAGCTGTTTTTTGACTTATTCCCTTTACTGTAGAGATTCTCTTTGTATTTGTACTATAAACTGCCTCTTCAAATTGTTCAGGTGTTAATGTATTAAAAACCGAAATCGCTGTTTTGGGTCCAATTTTTGGGATCTGTATTAATTGATTAAATAGTGATTTTTCCTTTAATGTGGAAAATCCGAAAATTTTAATTTCTTCATTCTTAATACTTATATGCGTATATATAAGCATCTCATTTTCAATATCCGGTAGATCATTAAATGTATTCATTGAAATATGAATTGAAAAGCCCATTCCATTATTCTCAATTGTAAGCATTCCAGGCAATTTATCATATATTATTCCATTAATATGACTATTCATTAAAACTCCTTGATATAAATGTATATGCAGTGGCAAGTGCATCCGAAACATCGTCCGGAATATCTTTATCAATATTGAATATTTTCTTAACCATATACGCAACCTGTTCTTTGGAAGCATGTCCTCTTCCAGTAATTGCCTTTTTAATACTATTTGGTGAGAAAAGTGATATTGTAAGATCATTCTGCATTGCAGCTAATATAAGAATAATTCGCACCTGAGCAAGCTGATTTGCTGTTTTAACATTCTTACTGTAGAATGATTCTTCTATTGCTGCATGAATAGGTTTATTTTTTTTAATTAATTCAAAGACCTCATCATATATTATTTTAATTCTTTCATAATATTCATCGCCAGAAGAAGTACTTATAACCCCAGCTTTAATAATTTGTAATGATGAATGCTCAATAAGAGCATAGCCCGTTTGTTTAAGTGATGGATCAAGTCCAATAATTATCACTTGGCAAGTTTCTCCATAATATCGTCAGGCACTTCAAAATTGGAATATACTTCCTGTACATCTTCATTTTCTTCCAATTTCTCTAATAGCTTAAATAATGTTGATGCCTTTGACTCATTCACTTTTACAACTGATTTTGGTATTTTTGTTATTAATGATTCAATAATTTCAATGTTTTTTTCTTCAAAGGTATTCTTTATCTTTATCATGTCATTTGAATTTGAAGTTATGATTATATGTTCATTCTCCAATACAACATCCTCAGCTCCATTATCTATAGCAATATCCATTACTTTTTCAAAATTAAATTTATCCTTATCAATAGTAATAATTCCCTTTCTTTCAAATATCCAAGATACCGAACCAACTGCTCCAAGATTTCCATTATATTTTGAAAAGATATGCCTGATTTCCGAAGTTGTTCTATTTTTATTATCGGTTGCTGTTTCTACAAGCACGGCAGCACCACCAGGTCCATACCCCTCGTATTTGATTTCTTCATATGTTACACCTTCAAGCTCACCAGTACCTTTTTTTATTGCTCTATCAATATTATCAGCAGGCATATTTACTGCTTTAGCAGCATCAACGGCATGTCTTAATCGAGGATTTCCATCAATATCACCCCCACCCTCTCTTGCAGCCATGGTAATTTCTCTTATTGCTTTAGTAAAGAGTTTTCCTCTTTTAGCATCTTCTTTTCCCTTTTTATGCTTTATTGTACTCCATTTACTGTGCCCAGACATAAAACCTCCTTTACCTTTTGCCGCCCGGTCTTATTAGAGGAATATTTTCCTTGCATAGCGGACAATGTTCTTTATCATGCGTTATAGCTTTTACTTTTATTGCTGAATACATAGGATATTCAAATTCAACATTTTTACTTCTATTAATAAGTACACAAATTGCCTTTATATTATTATTGTATTTCCTTATTGCATCAATTGATTCAAAAACGGATTTTCCGGTTGTTAATACATCATCTACTATAAGTACTTTATGCTCTGCTTTTAGAGGAGTACCCCTGTAAAGTCCCATTACATTTTCTCTCTTTTCCAAATAGGCACATTTACATTTTAACTGTCTTGCAAATTCATAGGCAACCATCATGCCTCCTGTGATTGGTCCAACGACATAATCCACATCAATTTTTTCCATATTTTCAATAACATCTTTTATAAGTTCAGTAAGGATTTCTGGATTTTCAAGTAAACGGAATTTTTCAAAATAGGTATCAGAATGCAATCCTGATGTTAAAAGGAAATGTCCTTTTAAGATCACCCCTTCGTTTTCAAGTTGCTTTTCTTTCATTCATACCTTCCTTCATTTCATTAAGAATACTTTGTACTGCTTTTTTTTTGTTATCACTCCCTGTTACTGGTCTTCCTACAACAATATAATCAGCACCATCCCTAATAGCATCCTTGGGGGTTGCTATTCTTGCCTGATCCTGCTGCTCTGTTCCAATGGATCTAATCCCGGGAGTAATAATCAAAAAATCATTACCGCAATTTTCTCTTATTGCAACGATCTCTTTTGGTGATGCAACTACTCCATCCAAACCAGCTGACTTTACTGCTTTTGCAAGAATTATTACCTCTTCCTCAATTGTTCTATTTGTTGTTCCAATAATATCTTCTAAAAATGCTCCATCAAGAGATGTAAGAAGTGTTACTCCAACAACAGCAGGCACCTGATTTCCTCCATCTTTTAATTGCCATATTAGTTTAGCAACTCCTTCCATTACTCCAAATCCACCCATTGAATGAATTGTAAGAATATCAATATTCATTTCATAGGCAACCTTTACTGCATTAATCACTGTATTTGGTATATCATGCAATTTCAAATCAAGAAAGACCTTCTTGTTCTTCTTTTTCAACATTTCAACTGCTTTAATGCCTTCCCTTGTGAAAAGCTGTAAACCCACCTTATAAAATATTACATTCTCACCACAATCATTCACAATTTCTTCTGCTAATGATAAATTGTCAACATCCAAAGCAATAATTAGTTTTTCATTAATATTCATTTTTCTTCCCCATTTATAGTTGAAATAATATCTCTTATTTTTTCAATATGATTTTCTTTACAATATTCTTTTAGTTTAATACTGATATCAGTTAAAATTGTTGGTTCAACTAACAGTGCTGTTCCTATCTGAACAGCAGATGCTCCTATCATCATGAATTCAATAACATCTTCAATAGTTCTTATTCCGCCAACTCCAATAATCGGAATTTTTACTGTATTTGCCATTTTATAAACATTCCATAATGATATGGGTTTTATAGCAGGTCCTGATAGTCCAGCTACTTTATTCTTAAAAACAAATTTCCCGGTATCAATATTAACAGCAGTTCCTAAATATGTATTTGTAAAAGTAATGCCGTCAAAGCCCTCTTTTTCGGCAATACTTGCAATTTCAAATGATTCATTAAAGGCAGGAGATAATTTTAGCATTAAAGTTCTTTTTGTTAATTTTCTAATGTCTTTAACAAGATTTACACTTTTCTTTACATTACTATTGATATTGAAACCATCTTTACGTATATTCGGACAGGAAATGTTTATTTCATATCCATCAATTCCAGTTTCTTTTTCAAGTTTATTTATCATAATATGTATTTCTTCATTTGTAAAAGGTGCAAGATTAATAAACTTTGCACAATCAATATCCTTTAATAATGGTAATTTGTTCTCTATAAAATAATCAAGCCCACCATTTTCTAAACCAATTGAATTAAGAAGTCCGGAAGACACTTCCTTTATGCGTGGTGAATCATTACCAATTTTCTCATTTAGCGTTACCGATTTTGTTACAAATCCACCAATAATATCCTGCTTATTATATTCTATAAGTTCGGGTCCCCATCCTGAACATCCTGATGCCCCTATTATTGGAGATTTCAATACTGTTTGTCCAATTTTTATTTTTTGATCAATCATAATTTATCCTTCTGCCATTAAGAACTGGACCATCCACACATACCTTGCCAAATGAACCATCGTCATATTTAATTGCACACCCACCGCATAGTCCTAAACCACAGGCAATGATCTCTTCACATATTGCATAAAAGTCAATATGCTTATCAGTTTTCTCCTTTATGGATTTTAGCATGCCTTTTGGTCCACAGGCAATAATAGTATTGAACTCAAAATCATTTATATAATCCGTAACAAAACCCTTTTTCCCAGTTTTTCCACTTTCATTAATATAAGTGGGTTCTATTTTCAAATAATCCATAATATCTTTATATTCACCATTAATATCTCCGAATAAAAATTGTGCATTCTGATTTTCTATAAATCTCAAAATGCCAGCAATCCCGATACCACCTGCAATAAATAGTGTCTTTTTATAATCAATCGTTTTATCAAATGGCTGCCCTAAAGGAATTAGAGCATCAATGCTTTCTCCAATTTTCATATTGGTAATTTTTTGTGTTCCATTGCCAATAACCTTTATAAGTACTGAAAATTTATTTTTTCCTGCTGATACTATTGAAAATGGTCTTCTTAATGTGAATTCATCGCCTGGAATAGAGATGTTTACAAATTGTCCCAGTTTTACATCAATCATTTTCTCTGTTTCAAACATCATATAAACAGTATTATTTGTGAATTGTTTACTGTTTTTCAGTTTTATTTTCATCTTTAATTCTCTCTATCTGTTTTTCCGCATCAAGGAATATATCTGATTGCGAATAATCATTTACTATTGTTTCAAGATACAGTTTTGATTGTGCTGTATCAAATAGATCCTTCATATAAATATAGGAAAGTGCATATAATGCTTTTGGTGCATAATATGAATCAGGGTAACTATCCTTAATAATAGTATAATATTTTATTGCTTCATCAATTTTTCTTAAACTAATATAATTTACTTCAGCATATAGGAATCTGTTCTTTGCAATTTTTTCACTATCTTTTATTGTATCAGCTGCCAATTCATTTAATAGTTCAATTGACATTATTTTAATCTCTGCTTCAGGTCTTATTAATGAATTTTTTAAATCATCTACAATTTTTTTATAATTTTCCTTTGCTTTATCATAATCCTCCATATACTTTTCATATATTATCCCTCTTTCAAAAAGAAGTGAATCCTTTAATGGAATATTCCTTTCCTGAATTAAAATATTATCAAGGATATTAAGAGCATCTTTTATTCTACCGCTCTTTGATAAGATCTTTACTCTGATTAATTCCAATGAATGTTTTTTTTGAAGATCATTAAAATATTTAAGATTTCTTGAGACAATTTTTTCTGCCTCATCATATTCTTCTTTCTTTATAAGCAGATTTGCATAAATTGTAATATATCTGAATTTGTTTTCTTCTTTAAGTTTACTTTGCCTTACTTTTTTAATATCATCAAATGCCCCTTCATAGTTATGCATTTCATATTTAATAAGTCCCCTTATAAAATGTAACTTTGCTTTATTCTTCATATACTCAGCATAGGTAGTTACAATTTCAATTGCCCTTTCATAGTTTTTCTGAATAAGTAGTATATCAACCATTTTCATAAGAGATTTTTCTGTCCAATCTGATTTCCTATCCATAAGCCGTTTAAAATATATTTTTGATACCTCGTATTCTTCCTGTATAACATAAGTAAGTGCAGTAAAATAAATAGATTCATCTATATATTGAGAATTGGGATAATAATCATTAAGTTCATTAAATTTCCTGATTGCTTTTGTATATTCACCTTTGTACATATAGGATTTACCAATTATTAATAATGCATTATCAACATATTTGGATTCAGGATGAAACTCCAGTATTTTTGATGCCTTTTCAATTGCTTTATCAAGATACTGCAAATTAGGTTTATTACCTCTCTCTAATGGAGCAATACCAAGATAATAATACTTTTCAGCATTATAAAATATGTTAAAATAGGCACATCCACTCATTATTAGGATCAGAATTAACATAAATAATATTTTCTGATTTTTCATAGTTTATAATTATATATTATTTCTGTTTAATTACAATAGGAGAAATATGAAAATATATTATTTTTCCCTTTACAAATATATTTATTCAAGTAAAATAAATATATGAAAAATTTATTATTATTATTATTATTACCATTATTCATTTATAGTGTTGATTATGAAGCAATCACTAAATTGGAATGGATGGGACCAGAGGATCAATCCCTTGAAAGATATCAGGATTATCTTGACCAGAATCCTTATCAGGAAACAAATTTTGAATTGATACATCGATTTAATAGTGGATTCAAAGGACCTCTTATTGGTGTTTTTGTTGAAACCTCTCTTTACAGTAGAATTACCTCTTCAATTTCTACATATATTAGTGATTTACAGAATGAAGGATATGATGTTCTTCTTTATACATGCTCAGGCAGCACTCCATCAGATAATAGGAATTTGCTTGCTCAATTATATGCTAATAGTAGTATGGAAGGTGCAATATTTGTAGGGAATCTACCTGCACCATTTTATCAAACAGATAATGATTTTAATGATAATGCCTATGATGAATGGCCCTGTGACCTTTACTATATGGATATTGATGGCTATTGGGGAGATACCCTTCAAAGAAGTGGTTCTACTCTAATACCGGGTACTGATGGGATTTATGATACCCATTCAGGTAATGTTGCACCAGAAATTTATTTGGGAAGAATATTACCAAACCTTAGTGTGGATGATTCCATTATTATTACTGATTATTTTACCAGAAATCATTCATATAGAACAAATCCTGATTCAACTGTAAAAAGAGCATTGTTTTTTATTGATGATGACTGGGTTCCATGGAGAATTAGCTGGCAAAATGCTCTTAGTAGTGTATATGATTCAATAATTTCCGTTTATGAAGTTGAGATTACCAGAGCAGATACATATTCATTATGGCTTGATTCTGTTTTTGAATGGGTATCATTATTTGCTCATTCATGGCCTGCAGGTCACGGTTTTTACTATAATAGTCAAGTAAATATGGATTATTTCTATGCAACCGGTTACACCTCTAAAAATCCACCCTCAAGATTTTATAATTTTTTCTGCTGTTCATTTGCTGATTATACAGTAGCAGATTATGGTACCGGAAGAGCCGTGTTTTCAGATAATGGTCTATGTGCTCTTGGTTCAACCAAATCAGGATCAATGCTGGAATTTGATTATTTTTATACTCCTCTCTCTACAGGTAAATCAGTTGGACAATCATTTTTGGATTGGTTTAATTATATTGCAATTGGTGGTTTTACTCAAATGGAATTATCCTGGCATTATGGAATGGCTTTAATAGGAGACCCCTCTTTAGAACCAGATCTTGAATTTACCGGTATTATAGATATTCCGCAATATTCTCAAAATGAAAATACTATTACTCCTTTGATCTATAATAGTCATGAATTAGAACTCATGATTAAATCAGGTTTTTCAACCTATGATTGTATGGGTAAATATATTGATGCACCAAGTAAAACGGGAATTTATTTCCTTAAATCCCCTAATGGTAATATTAATAAGATTTTATTAATTAATATTAGATAGTCATTTCCTGCAACATTTTATTTCTATTTATTTTATTAAGCGGGCAATTATTACATTTTGGGGTTTTTCTACAATACATTTTTGCACATTTCACAATAAGTGCATGATATTCATTAAAGATAATTGCATCACTTTTCAAATTTTCATGAAATAACAATTGTGCATTATCATACTGTTTTGGGAAATCAGGAAAATGCCTTGAAAAGATCCTATATGTATAGGTATCAATTACAAAAATAGATCTATTAAATGCATAAAGGAGAATTGAGTCAGCAGTTTCATTTCCAATGCCTTTTATTTTCAATAATTCCTTTCTTAATATTTCTGTTTCAGGTAAATTATTATAATCAAAATCCCTCATATAAAAATAATCTGCAGTATTTTTAAGATATTTTGCTTTTTGATTAAAAAACCCTGCGGGCTTTATTAATTCACTGATTATCTTTAAATTCTCTCTCTTAATTTTCTTAAGGCATAATAAATTATTCTTCTTGAGATTAATGATTGCTTTTTCAACATTTTTCCAATTGGTATTTTGTGTTAATATTGTTCCTATTATGATTTCATCAATGCTATCTCCGGGCCACCAATATTGCGGTCCAAAATAATCAAAAAGATAGTTGAAAATACTTTTAAAATAATTACCGTTACAATTCTTATACTTCAAGATGTACTATTTTTGCATTAACTCCTTCAATTGCATTCAATTGTTCTGTTAATTTATCATTATCTACTTCTTGTCCTGACATTTCAAGTATAATAAGTCCACTCTCACTACAAACATTTTCCACACCCTGGTGAAGTCCAAGACGAGTTTTTATATGACATCCTGTTTCTGTTAATAATTTTTGAACATTGGATGCTGAAT
>JAUVJU010000020.1 GCA_030592285.1 Caldifarciminota bacterium | reverse complement strand
TATTACAAATGATTCCATTGATTATGAAGTAGATATAAAAAGTAATGATTTAAGTATTATTAATCAATTGATTGATACGGATTTCAAATTTAGTGGAAATAGTGAATTGGGTCTATCAGGATATTATATATTGAATGATTCATTGAAAGAAAACCTTAAATATATAAAAAATATTAATATTGATCTAAATACTGCTGAAATACAACTCCCTTATGAGGAAATTAGGATTGGATTCTTAAATGGCTCCACAATTAAAAAGGACTTGGAGAACATTGAATTAAATATAAATATCTCAAGCTTTGACAGAATATATAATATTATTGGTTTTGCTGATTATGATTCACTGATCAATAAAAAGATTTCGTTGCAATTAAAGTTATTAAATTCAGATATTTCAATTATTAAGGAATTTAATAATGATATTTCATTAAAAGGCAATATAGATATTGATGTAAATACAGATTTTTTCATTGACTCAATGCATATTTTGTCACACTTAATACTTAATACAGCAATTAATACTAATTTTAATAAAATAGAAGTAAAGATTGATACATACAATTTTATTCTTGTAAATGGATTTATAAGTAAAATGAGAAACCCAGTTAAATACTCATTTTCAAGTGAATATAGGAATATGAATGTTTCAATAAAGGGTGAGTGTAATGTTATTGATTCAATGATAAAAGCAGATGTGTCTGCTAAGGGAGAGTTGAGTAATTTTATTAATGATTTTTATGGAAAAATCAATATTAATTCAAGGGTTTATTATAATGTAAAAAAGAATGCCTTATATGGAAATGCCGCGCTTAATGCCAAAAATATTAAAGGCAAGGGTTTTAATGATATTATTAATATTTCCGCAAAGGATATATCGTTCAATGGATCTAAGCATATTGATGCAAAGAATATTAATATTACAGGGACATTTTTTAAGAGCAATATAAAGAAATTCACACTTTTAAATAGGGATAAGATACAAATTAATATGGATATGGAATTAATGGATGTAAATCTTGATTCACTATTCCCAATCAGTGATTCAGCACAATCAATAAAGAAAAAAAGTAGAGTGAAACCGGATATTCCTAATGATCTTGAGGTATATACATTTGCTACATGTAATAGGGCAATATTCAGGGGAGAAGATATTAGTAATATTTCATTTTATGGTTATCTAAGAAATGATTCAGTTGCAATAGACTCACTATATGGTGATTTAGTGAAGGGTTCTGCCAAAGGCAAAGTATTATATTTTCCTGAAAATGGATATGTTTATACTGATTTGAATATGAAAAATATTGAAATAAGTGAATTCCTATCAAGGCATCCCATATCTCCATACAATGTTGGAGGTAAGGTCAATGCAAAGAGCCAGATAAGTTTTCATCAGGATAGTTTGAAGGAGAGCGTGAATGGATCAATCATTACTGAGATCAAGGGCGGGTATATGCTTGCACCGAATATTTTGAGAAATATATCAAATGTTATTAGATACTCTATGAATGATACTTTCTTTTTTGATAATATGTATGGTGAGTTTAATGTGAAAGATCAAGCAGTATTTTTTGATGAGTTTTTCATGGAAAAGAATGGACATTCGCTTGTTTATGGTGGAAATGTGGATTTTGAAAAACAGATTTTTGTAGATGGAAAATATATTATTGATATGCGTATTGCAGATACGGGTGTATTTGAGGGCATACTCAAAAATGCTGGATTTGAAGAGGATTCTGTTTATGTTGATTTTGAAATTCTTGGTGATTACAAATTGCCTGTAATTAATATAAAGAGTAATTCAATAACTGCTTTTTTGAAAAGTAAGACACAAAAATTTGCCGACCAGGTAATTAATGGATTGAACGAATTATTTAAATTCTGAATTGTATGTGCATGTTCTTTTCTTTATCTCCCGTAGGGGAACGGCGTGCCGTGCCCTCTTTCCGTCTGCCCTGAGCAGAGCCGAAGGGTCATTGCGAATTTGTTCTTACGAATGTGGCAATCTCCTTACTGGCCCACATTTCTTGTTTTCTTTCTTCTCTGTCATCGTATACAATATTGTGAATAAATTGTGACGATTTTCTTGCTTACTCATGTTCTTTGACATACTAACCTGCGTGGTCATACCGTACTTGATACGGTATCCAGTATTTTCTTTTCTTTCTCTGCCGTAGTGGCGGTTCGCGAACCGCCCTCTATTACTGTTTCAACCATCATACCTTCCTGATAAAATTGAATAAGACTTGACATATTCAAAATTATAACTACAATATTGAATAAGAGAATATAAATTAATAATAACAGGAGAATAAATGGTTGGATTTAAAGCTGGTACTTATAGGCAAGGATATAAATATAAGTGGTTTTTGCCGGAAAGTATTAATAAAATACATTATTGGAGTAATCCTGACATTAATGTTTTATTGGAAAAAACAGCAAAATATCTTGGTGAATTAAAGGTACAATCGTCTTTAATTCCTGATATAAATTTCTATATAAAAATGCATATTGCAACAGAAGCAACCCTTTCAAGCAGGATTGAGGGTACCAATACAAAAATAAATGAAGTGTTTTCAGAAGATAGTCCCTTAAATGCTATTAAGAGAGATGATTTGGAAGAAGTTAAAAGTTATATTAAGGCAATAAATTCTGGAATAGAGAAATTAAAAAAATTACCAATATCAAGACGATTAATAGGTAAGATTCATAAAACTTTATTATCCACTAATAGAGGGTATTCAAAGTCACCTGGAGAAATTAGAAAAAGTCAAAATTGGATTGGAGGTAATAACTTAAAGAATGCAAGATTTATTCCTCCGCATCCAGATGAATTAAATCAATTATTATCAGACCTTGACAATTTTTGGCATAATGATGAATTGAAAATACCAAACTTAATAAAAATTGCCATATATCATTATCAATTTGAAACAATACATCCATTTCTTGATGGAAATGGACGAGTTGGTCGATTGCTTATAATTCTTCAACTTATTGAAAAGAATTTCTTAAATCATCCTGCGATATATTTATCATATTTCATAGATAAGAGGCGTTTAGAATATTATAATGCGTTAAATATTGTGAGAACAGATAATAATTTGGATGAGTGGATAAAATATTTTCTTGAAATATTGAATGAAGCGGCAATAAATGGGATAAAAACATTTGATAGAATTAGAGAATTAGATAAGCATTATAATAAAATCATTGAATCAAGAATAGGAATAAGAAGGCAAATCCTTTCAAAGCAATTATTAAGGCGATTATATTCAAATCCTATATTTACAATTAAACAATCATCAGAAATGATAGATTGTACATTCCAGACAGCTCTTAATATAATAAACAAAATGGAAACAATTGGAATAGTATATCCAGCGACAAAACAAAAAAGGAATAGGGTCTTTATATTGAAAGATTATATGAAAATATTTGAAGATAAATGAGTTTTGATTTTCATATGGGATGTTGGGTTTTGTCAATACAATTTATGCAACGCATATTTTTTCAATAATAGAATCTTTACAGTAATCCGATGAATATGTTATACGCAAATCTTTTTATTTCTTTTCTTTCTTTTCTTTCTTTCTTTCCTGTCCCATACTCTTTATCCTAATTCTTTCTTCCGCATTACGCATTCCGCATACCATTCTTTTTCCGTGTCATACCGCACTTGATGCGGTATCCAGTATTTTCTTTTCTTTCTTTTTTTTCTTTCCTGCTCCACCCTCTTTATCCTAATTTTTTCTTCCGCATTACGCATTACACATTACACATACCGCATTCCGCATCAAACTTTTTCAACATTTTCAACCACCGTCCCCATAACTACATTTCTTTTATTAAGTCCTTGAATTTTAATGAGAGATCCATATATAATGATGAATCATATCTATTAAGCCATCTTAATATATAATCATCCTGAAAATCCCTATTCTTTGAGATAATACTTTTTATATCTTCAAAATCACCGGGTTTTCCTGAAACCATTTTATGAATAATAATATCTTCAAGTGAAGCAAATTTGATCCCATATTCATCAACTTCAATAACATTGGATCTTGCAAAAGTCATTTTATCATATTCTGAAGATGAAAATATGAAATCAACCCTCATTTCAAATTTTTCAGAGGAGCAGGGAAGAGTATATGTATCATAAACAAATTCCTGATAATTATCAACCAATATTTCCAGGTCCAATTCCTTTATAATTATTTCAATTTCTGACATTTCATCAGTAGTTAAATCAACAATAATAACAATATCATTTACCGGTTTTTTATCACCATAAACCAAAACCGCCTGATTACCAATAACAATATAAGGTATTGTGTGATAATCAAAGGTAATTGCTAAGAGTTTTAATAATTCATTATTTTGCATTTTTCACCTTTCTTTATAATAATTATACTTAACAATTAACAAAAAGTAAAGGGTTTATTTCATTGATGTTGTTACCAATAAAAAATGTCCCCTTTTTATGATATATAGTAATACCTGCCTTTGCTCCGTCACACAAGTAAACGGAGGAACTGCTGCACATTGTATGCCGCAAACAGGGCGAATGTGCAGATGCTCCTCCTCTTTCTTGTCCTCCTCCGCTATTAGCATTCTTATGAGCAATAGAGGGAACATTTTTTTATGGTAATAACAGGGTTTATTTCATTGACAAATAATTATTATTCTATATTATATAATATTAATTAAAATAGGAGTTAAGTGAAATTAAGTAATGAACTGACTATTGCATTAGATTTAGCATATAAAGCCGGTGATGCAATAATGAAAGTATATGAGGGTGATTTTGATGTGGAATATAAGAGCGATAAATCCCCATTAACAATTGCCGATAAACAGGCAAATGAAATAATTACAAGCGTATTGAGAGAAGAATTCCCATACTCTATTTTGGCAGAGGAAGAAAAGGATAATAGAGAAAGATTAAATGATGAATGGTGCTGGATTATTGACCCTCTTGATGGTACAAAGGAATTTGTTAAAAGAAATGATGAATTTACTGTAAATATTGCTTTAACTTATGAAAAGAAACCTGTTTTGGGTATTGTGTATATTCCTGTTACAAAAGAGATGTATTATGCAGTAAAGGGGCATGGAGCATTTTATAAACAGGATATGAATGGAGAAGAACAGATTTTCGTATCAAATAAACAAACAAATTTAATTCTTATAATGAGCAGGTCGCATGCTTCAGAAAAACTTATAAAATTGATTGATGAGAATAGAGAACTAATAAAGGAAACAAAGGAAGCAGGCAGTGCCTTAAAGGGATGCTTGGTTGCTAAGGGTGAAGCAGACCTTTATATAAGATTTAATCCAACAATGGAATGGGATACATGTGCAATGCATTGTATTGTAGAAGAGGCAGGAGGAATCTTTAGACAGATTGATTCTTCTTTAATGCTTTATAATAGAGATAATACAGTTAATGAAAATGGTTTTTATATTATGAATAAAATGCATAGGTTAAAAGGATTATAGGAGAATGATGACAGAGAAAGAGGGCACGGCACGCCGAGCCCCTACGAAAGAGAAAGAGAAAAAGAAAATCAAGAAATACTGGATTCCAAATCAAGTTTGGAATGACAGAGAAGAAAGGAAAAGAATGACAGAGAAAGAAAAGGAATGATGGAGAAGAAAGATGGATAGATTAAAGAAGCTGGAAAATCATAGTGTATTTATTTTAAGGGAATCATACAGTAGATTCAAGAATTTATGTATGCTTTGGTCAATTGGCAAAGATAGTACAGTAATGCTATGGCTTGCAAGAAAAGCATTTTTTGGTCATGTACCATTTCCTCTTGTGCATATTGATACACATTTCAAAATAAAGGAAATGATCACTTATAGGGATGCACTTGTAAAAAAGTGGCATCTTGATCTGATATATGGACAAAATACTAAAGCACTTAAAAATAAACATACATTTCCCGATAATAATACAAGCCGACTTGAATGCTGTCGTGTTCTTAAAACAGAGGCACTTACAAATACATTAAATGGGAATTGGCCAAGATATAGATTTAATCATAAATCACAAAAATATGAAAAGGATATCAACAAGGAACCATATACAGGCGTAATTGTTGGTGTTCGTTCAGATGAAGAAGGCAGCAGATCAAAGGAACGCTACTTCTCACCAAGAGACAAGAATGCCGATTGGAATGTGGAAGATCAGCCACCTGAATTTTGGAATCAATTCAAAACCGATTTTGCTCCGGGTACTCATGTGAGAATACATCCATTATTGGATTGGACCGAACTTGATATATGGGAATATATTAAGTATGAGAATATTTCCGTTGTGCCATTGTACTTTGATAATGGAAAAAAGAAAAGGTATAGATCGCTTGGATGCTGGCCCTGTACAAAACCAGTTGATTCAGATGCTAAGGATTTAAGTGATATTATTAAAGAATTGAAAACAGGAAAATTTACAAATATTGCCGAGAGAAGCGGCAGGGATCAGGATAAGGAAGATGGCGGTGGATTGGAAGAATTACGAAAAAATGGATATATGTAATGAAGAAGTATCTAGTAGCTGGTACGCTGGTGGCTGGTAAAGAAAGAAAGATGAAGAAGTATCTAGTAGCTGGTACGCTGGTGGCTGGTAAAGAAAGAAAGATGAAGAAGTATCTAGTATGCTGGTTTCTAGTTGCTAGTAAAGGAAAGAGAAGAATGAATGGAAAGAATAAGCAAGAGAATACTGGATTCCAACATATTCCTCGAATTACTAATGACGCACATATTCTTCGGATTACTAATGACGCACATATTCTTCGGATTACTAATGACGCACATATTCTTCGAATTACTAATGACGCACATATTCTTCGAATTACTAATGACGCACATATTCTTCGAATTACTCAGAATATGCCTACGCAGGAATGACAGAGGAAGATAAGGAATGACAGAGAAAGAAAAGGAAAGAAATGAAGAAGACAAATAATAGAGATCTAAGATTAGCTGTTGTTGGACATGTTGATCATGGGAAAAGTACAATACTCGGCAGATTATTAGCTGATACACATTCTTTACCTGATGGGAAATTGGAATTTGTAAAGATGACTTGTAGAAGAAATTCCAAACCATTTGAATATGCATTTCTTTTGGATGCCCTTAAAGATGAACAGGCACAGGGTATAACAATTGATGCTGCAAGAATATTTTTTAATACAAAGAAAAGAAAATATACCATTATGGATGCTCCGGGTCATATTGAATTTTTGAAGAATATGGTAACAGGGGCATCAAATGCAGATGCTGCATTTCTTGTTATTGATGCTGAGGAAGGCATTAAGGAAAATTCAAAAAGGCATGGATATCTTTTATCAATGCTTGGCATAAAACAAGTAACAATTGTGATCAATAAAATGGATCTTGTTGATTATTCTGAAAAGGTATTTAAAAAAATCAAAAAGGGCTATGGAGAATTCCTGAAAGAAATTAATATAAAACCATTAAGTTATTTACCTGTTAGTGGTATTGAAGGCGATAATATTGCGAAAACATCAAGAAATATGAAATGGTATAAAGGAAAAACACTTCTGAAAACACTTGATGAATTTAATAGTCCGGATCTACCTATTAATAAACCATTAAGAATTCCAGTACAGGATATTTATAAATTTACAAAAGATGGGGATAA
Source organism: Caldifarciminota bacterium (assembly GCA_030592285.1). Lineage (GTDB taxonomy): Bacteria > Hydrothermota > 32-111 > 32-111 > 32-111 > JAUVJU01. The sequence goes on along the minus strand of JAUVJU010000020.1, from coordinate 15,710 downwards.
TAGGCGAATTATTGCCGGAAGAATTGAATCAGGGAAAATCAAATCAGGGGATAGTATAATTTTTCTTCCATCAGGTAAGAAAACTATTATTAAAACAATAGAATATTTCAATGGAAATAAAAACAATAAAGATATTGCAAGTAATTCAACGGGCTTTACAATTGAAGAACAGATATATGTTAAAAGAGGACAAATTGCTGTAAAAATTGATGAAAAGAAACCATTTGTAAGTACTGTATTTAAAGCAAATATATTTTGGCTTGGTAAAAATCCCATTAAACAGGGTAATGAATATGATATAAAACTTGGAACAGCAAAGGTGAGGGCAATAATAAAAAAAATAAACAAGGTTATTGATGCTTCAACCCTAAGTAAACAGAAAAAGAGAATGATTGAAAGAAATGATACTGCTGAGGTTATTTTTGAATTAAAAAATGAGATTGCATTTGATACAATTGATGAGATATCTGAAACTGCAAGATTTGTTATTATTGATGGCTATGAGATTTGCGGCGGTGGTATTATTATTGAATCAATTAAAGACAAGAATGAAAAAATAAGAAAAAAGGTATTATTAAGAGATGAAAAATGGATAACATCCGATATAAGCCAAAAGGAAAGAGCAGTTAATTATAATCAGAAATCACAACTTATACTAATTACAGGAAAAAAAGGCAGTGGCAGAAAATTACTTGCAAGAGACCTTGAAAAGGATCTTTTTAACAAAGGTAAGTATGTATATTATATGGGAATGGGCAATGTACTTTATGGTGTTGATTCTGATATTAAAGTGCCATCCAATATGAATAAAAGAGAGGAACATATCAGACGCCTTGCTGAAATTGCATATTTAATGATGGATTCTGGTATTATTCTTATTGTCACCGCACTTGAATTAAATAAGAATGATATTAATCTAATAAAAACAATTACTGAAACAGATAATATTGTTTCTATATGGACAGGGAAAACCATATCAACCGATATTGTTCCCGATATTCAATTTAAAAACATTGATAAAGCAACAATTGAATCTATAAAGAATGTATTAAAAGAAAAGAATCTAATGTTTGATCCGGAATAATTATGAAAAATGAAAATATATTAAAACATAAAACAAAAATTCATAAAGAAGATAGAGAAAATCTATTGAAGCAAAAGGGATGCGTACTCTGGTTCACAGGATTATCAGGCTCAGGCAAATCAACAATTGCTTCAAAGATTGAATATAATCTTCATAAAATGGAGAAATTAACCTATTTAATGGATGGAGACAATATACGGCTTGGACTTAATATTGATTTGGATTTTTCACCTGAAAGCAGGAATGAGAATATACGACGCATTGGTGAAGTATCTTTATTATTTGCTGATTGCGGTATAATCACACTTGTTTCATTTATTTCTCCTTATAGAGCAATGAGGAATAGTGTAAGAGAAAAGATAGGACAATCATTTATTGAGATTTTCGTTAAAGCAGATATTAATATTTGCAGGCAAAGGGATCCTAAGGGTCTTTACTTAAAGGCAGATAAAGGTGAGATAGATGAATTTACAGGAATATCTGCACCATATGAAGAACCATTAAAACCCGAAATTGTTTTGGATACTGAAAAAATGTCGGTGGATGAGTCGGTAGAGAAAGTGATTGATTATCTTAAAAAAGGATATTTTATCTGAAATGAAGAACAGGATTATTAAATATTTAAGAAAAAACAAAATTGATTTATATGGAAAAAAAATAATTGTTGGATTTTCCGGCGGACCTGATTCAATGCTGCTATTATGCTTTCTTTTAGATATCAGGGATGATTATGATATTACTTTACATATAATGCATTTAAATCATAATGAAAGACCTGAAGCAGACAAGGAAGAGCAATTTGTTGAATTATTCTGCAAAAAAAATGATTTGAGTTATTCTCTTTATTCGGAACAAATATTAGAGCTGAATGAAGTCAATGAATTGGGTTTTGAAATGGCAGCCCGTGAAAGAAGATTGTATTATTTTCAAAAGGATATTAAAACATATAATGCTGATTATATAATGACAGGACATAATCTTGATGATAGAATTGAAACAATGCTTTTAAATCTTGAAAGAGGCACCGGTTTAAGAGGACTTGTTTCAATGCGGCTGATAAGTGGCATATTTATTAAACCAATTCTATTTTTAACAAGAAAGGAGATCAGGGATCATATAAACAAAAATAATATTGATTATATTGAAGACCTGACAAATTTTGATGAAGATCTTGGCAGAAATAGAATAAGAAAAAGGGTAATACCAGTTCTTAATGAATTTATGAAAGGCGGTATTAAACGGATTGAACATTCAATGGATATTCTTGAAACAACTGAAAATGCTTTGAGTAGATTAGCAAATAAAACAATTGAAGATATTTCAGAGAGCAATGAACAGGCAATCATTTTTAATATTAGATCCATTCTAAAAATGGATGAGGCAGTGCAAAGATTGATTCTATATTATGGAGTAAAGAAGAGATTTAGAGTAAATGCACATATTATTGATGAAATAATAAAGGTAATAAGATCAGAAAGAAAATATATTGAAAAAGCATTTAATGGATTTTCAGTGATTCGGGATTATAACAATCTAATAGTGAAGGAAACTAATGAAAGTGATATACAGGACAATGAATTATGTGAACTGAAAACCGAGATTGAATATAATGGATACAAATTAGAGAGGGAAACTTCCTATGCACCGGATACATTTGATGATAATAAATTTGTTTGTTTCCCAAAAAATACAGGGAAAATGTATATTAGAACATTGAAAAATGGTGATAGATTCTCACCATTTGGACTTAATGGGACAGTTAAATTAAAGGACTTTTTTATTAATAATAAAATTAGCAGAAATAAGCGAGCGAGAATCCCCCTTCTTGTAAATAGTGATAATGAGATTCTTTGGATAACAGGTATGAGAAGAACTTCCAAATACCCTATAACAAATAAAAAGGAGTGTATCATTGTTAGAAGAAAAAAAGATTAAAGTGCTTATTGACGAGAAACAAATAAATGATAAGATAATTGAACTTGCTGGAAAATTATCTGAAGAATATAAAAATAGTAATCCCATATTCATTATTGTTCTAAAGGGAGCATTTGTCTTTGCTTCTCATTTACTTCTCAAAATGAATATACCCCTTAATGTTGATTTTATGGTTATTTCCAGTTATGGTGATAGCACTGAAAGTTCAGGTATTGTGAGGATTGAAGAGGATATGTCTTTAAACATTGAAAATAGACATGTAGTAATTATTGAGGATATTATTGATACAGGTACTACGCTAAATTATTTAAGGAAAAAAATTAAAGCAAATAATCCAAAATCATTAAAAATAGTTACACTTCTTGATAAACCATCAAGGAGAAAAGTTGATCTTGAAGTGGACTATTCATGCTTTGAGATTGAGGACTATTTTGTTGTTGGATTTGGACTTGATTATGCACAATTTTACAGAAATCTCCCATATGTGGGAATTATATCGGAGGAATAATGGCAGGAATGAATTTTAAATCAACTCAGAAATGGCGTTCAATAATTATTTGGGGAATACTTATACTATCTTTTATTGTTGTTAGTGTAATATATACAAATTTTTCAGATAAAGTAGAGGATATTGAATTCAGTTATTTCTATAGTCAATTAATGGATGGAAATATAAAGAAAGTGGATATTACGGATAAGGAGATCATTGGTGAGTATTTTAATACAAAACAGAAATTCAAAACCCTTATTCCTTATGAAGATAGTGATTTAATTAGAGAAATGATTAAACAGGGTGTGGAAATAAATGTAAAATCACCTGGTAATTTCTGGACAAATGTGCTGCCATATCTTATTCCTATAATGATGTTTGCCTTTCTATGGTTTATTTTATTCAGGCAGATGTCCGCAGGACAGAATAAGGCATTTAGATTTGGTAAAAGTAAAGCAAAAATGGTTTTATTACAAAAAGTAACATTTAATGATGTTGCAGGAGTAGTTGAAGCAAAGGAAGAATTAAAGGAAGTTGTTGATTTTTTAAGTCATCCTGGTAAATATACCCGTCTTGGCGGGAAAATACCAAGGGGTGTAATTCTTCTTGGTGCTCCCGGAACAGGAAAAACCTTATTGGCTAAATCTGTTGCCGGAGAGGCAAAAGTACCATTTTTCACAATAGCCGGTTCGGATTTTGTTGAAATGTTTGTTGGTGTTGGTGCCTCAAGGGTAAGAGACCTTTTTAATAAGGCAAAGTCAAATGCTCCATCAATTGTATTTATTGATGAAATTGATGCTGTTGGAAGACATAGGGGTGCAGGTATTGGCGGAGGACATGATGAAAGAGAACAAACACTTAATCAACTTCTTGTAGAAATGGATGGATTTGATACAAATGAAGGCGTTATTGTAATGGCAGCTACAAACAGACCGGATATACTTGATCCTGCTTTATTAAGACCTGGAAGATTTGATAGAAGAATTATTGTTGATAGTCCCGATGTAAGGGGAAGAGAAGATATTTTTAAAATTCATACAAGAAAAATTCCTATCAAAGATGATGTTAATTATGAAATATTAGCAAAATCAACACCTGGTTTTGTTGGAGCAGATATTGCAAATATGGTTAATGAAGCAGCATTATTAGCTGCAAGAAAAGATAAGATGAAAGTGGAGATGGAGGATTTTGAAGAGGCAAAAGATAAAGTGATTATGGGATTAGCGAGAAAATCGGTTGTTATTTCTGAGGAAGAGAGAAAGATATCCGCCTATCATGAACTGGGACATGTATTATGTGCAATTTATTCTGAGCATGTTGATCCTGTTCATAAAGTAACAGTTATCCCACGGGGAAGAGCATTAGGGGTTACACAATTTCTTCCTGTTAATGATAAACATCTATATTCTAAAAATTACTTGATGGATCAGATTGTAGCACTTTTAGGCGGTAGGGCTGCTGAAATGCTAATCTTTGATTCTGTTACAACAGGAGCTGGTAATGATATAAAGAGGGCAACAGAAATTGCTCACAAAATGGTTTGTGAATGGGGCATGAGTAATAAGGTTGGTGCTGTTATGTATGCTGATCCTAATGATAGTATTTTTCTTGGAAGAGAAATAAATCAGAGAAAAGAATTTTCTGATGAAACAGCAAAAATAATTGATGATGAAATAAAGAAAATTATTGATATATCATTAAATAATGCAATTGATATTCTTAAAAAACATGATAAGGAATTACATAAACTTGTATCATATCTTTTGATAAGGGAAACCCTTGATAGCAATGAAATTCATAAAATCATTGAAGGAAAGGAATTGCCACCAGTAAAGAAAAACAAAAATGATAAAGGAAATGATCCCAAAAAAGCCACAGAGCACAAGGAGCAAATGACGCAAAAAGTAGAAAGTACAGAACCCAAAGATCCTATGGCAGAAAAGAAAAGAAAGGGAAAGAAAAGAAATGAAAAGAAAGAAAATGAATAGTAATAAAGAGATTGTTCGACACTGCGAATCTGCGACCCCACTGCGGCTGACCCTTCGGCCATTCGGCTTGACTCATGGCAGGCAGGCTCAGGGTGGAGCAGAGAATACTGGATTCAGCATATTCTTCAAATTATTTAGAATATGCATCAAGTGCAGGAATGAATGTAGGTAAGGAGATTGCCGCATTCGCCTATGGCGAATTCGCAATAACAAAGGAGAAAAAAGGTAATGGCTCAGAAAAAAAAGATTAATAAAAAGAAAATTGAAAAAGCAGTAAAGATGATTTTAGAATCAATAAATGTTGATTCTAGTAGACAAGGATTAAAAAATACTCCTAAAAGAGTAGCAGATATGTATGAGGAAATATTTTCTGGATTAACAAAAAAAGTGAAATTAGATGTCAATCTTTATGATACGGAAAATCAGGATGAGATGATAGTGTTAAGGGATATTTCCTTTTATTCAATGTGTGAACATCATCTTTTGCCTTTTTATGGAGTTGTACATATTGCTTATATTCCCAAAAATAATAAAATAGCAGGGTTTTCAAATCTTATTGAAGTAATTGACATATTATCAAAAAGACCTCAAATTCAGGAACAATTAACAACCGATATTGCCAATACGCTTGTTAAACAATTGAATCCAAGAGGACTTTTAGTTATTGTAGAGGCGGAACAATTATGTTTATACATGAGAGGTATTAAAAAACCTGGTGTGTATACATTAACAAGTGCAGTTAGAGGTATAATGAGAAAGGATATTACAAGAGAAGAAGCATTAAATCTTATAGGAGCAGGTAGAAATAAATGAAAGTTTATCTTATTAAGAAAGATGATAGCAGTGCTGCTGCACTAATTAAACGCATAGGTGCGGATGAGTGCTGTGTGGATCATCTTGATAATAAAACAAGAACGCATGTATTTCTTCTAAAAGATGCACGAATTGAACAGGTTAATATTATTAAACAGACAGCTTTAAGTGTGGGATGTGATGCTGCTATTCACAGATTTGTTATTTCAGGAAAAATGGAAAACTCAGATGCAGTTCTTATGTGTAATGAATCACAATTAGAAAAAATTGGTGCAAAATTAGCAAATCAAGCATTTTCCCTTAGTAAAGTAGTAACACAGATGCTTAATATTGTAAGAAATGAATTGAACTGGACTGTACGGGGAAAAAACATTCTTAAAAAACGAAAATATATTATTATGGGTATATTAAATATTACACCCGATTCTTTTTTTGATGGCGGCAAATATACAAAACCAGAACAAGCATTAAAATTTGCTGAACAGATGATAATGGATGGTGCAGACATTATTGATATTGGCGGAGAATCAACAAAACCATATAGTGAAAAAATTGATATTAAGGAAGAAATGCAAAGAGTGATTCCCATTGTAAAATCAATAAGAAAGAAATTTCCTAATATACTAATTTCTGTTGATACGAATAAATCTGAAATTGCTAATGCTGCACTGCATGAAGGAGTAGATATTATCAATGATATAAGTGGATTTACATTTGATAAAAATATGGCGAAAACAATAAAAATATTTGATGCATCCACAGTACTTATGCATATAAAAGGTACTCCTAAAAATATGCAGGAAAATCCGGAGTATAATAATTTAATGATTGAGATCACTGATTTCCTTAATGATTCAATTAATACTGCAATTAATGCAGGTATTAATGAAAATAAAATTATTGTTGATCCCGGAATTGGATTTGGCAAGTCAATAGATGATAATTTTACTATTATTAAAAATATTGACTTTTTAAAGACATTAAAAAGACCAATTATAATAGGTACATCAAATAAAAGCTTTATTGGCAAAACACTTAATGAAAATATTGAAAATCGCTTGGAAGGAACAATAGCATCAAATGTAGCTGCCTATATAAAGGGAGTTAGCATTTTTCGAGTTCATCAAGTAAAGGAGCATATAAAAGCATTAAATATTACAGAAAGGATAAAAGATGCTTACATTTAATATTCTTGATGTATTAGATATCATTCTTGTTGCCTTTGGGATTTATCATATATTAAAACTTGTCAAAGGAACAAGAGCAATGCAGATGTTCATTGGTTTGATCTTTATTTTTCTTATTACATTTTCAGCCAATATTATGCATCTCACTGCTTTATCATGGATATTAAATTCTTTAAAAACGGTTTGGATCATTGCCTTTGTTATTGTTTTTCAGCCAGAGATCAGAAATGCTTTAACAATGCTTGGCAAATCAAGAATTGTACAATTTTTTTATGAACATGATAGAAAAACATTTATTGATGAAATTGTTAGATCAGTTCAGAAATTATCTGATAATGGAACAGGAGCACTTATTGTAATTGAAGGAAGAGTTGGTCTCAAAAATATTATGGATTCAGGCATAAAGATCAATGCTGAATTAAATTCTGATCTAATTGTATCATTGTTTAATAAAAAAGCACCTCTTCATGATGGTGCAATAATTGTTAAGGATGAAAAAATTGTGGCAGCATCATGTATTTTACCGCTTTCTGAAAATCCGCTTCCTGACATAAATTTGGGAACAAGACATAGAGCTGCATTGGGATTATCAGAACAAACAGATGCTCTTATAATTATTGTATCCGAAGAGAGAAGAAGTATTTCTATTGCATATAAAAATAAATTAAGGAGAGAAATTGACACAATTTCGCTTAAAAAAGAAATTAGAACATTTTATTTGTAAAGTTTTTATTGTATTAATTATTTTGCCATTAATGATTTATTCTTCTGATGAGAATGATAAGGTATTATATGAGAATGAAAAATTTGTTGAAATTATGAAAGTTGCAATACCTGTTTCTATTGTATCTGGTGTATTGATTCTTGCATCACGCGAAGAATTCAGAAAATATTTCTCGGATAAATGGACACAATTTACCAGTCCAAATCACACTTCACTTGATCAGCAAATTGATTTTTACATAAAACCATTAAGTGAGCAATCTATGCAGAATACACAGTGCGATAAAGGTGTTCATTTTATGTTCTCATATTTACCAGTTATTCCGGCTGCAATGATCTTAGATAGGGGCTACTATATTTTAACAGAAGGAAAAATAAAAAGTGAATTATCGGACTGGTCTATATGGTCAGGAGCAGCTTTTGTTACTGGATTTGGTCTTTTAGAGGAATATATGGATGGTCATCAGGAGTATGAGGGTTTTGATCTTATTGATGTTGCTTTTAATACAGCAGGAACATTATTTGCACTTATGAAACATTATGGTATGATTGATTATATTGATTTTTACTGGTCTTTTAATAGAAGAATGCATGAAAAATCAGTTAATTCTAAAAGATATCCATGGTGGACTTATATGAGTGGTTATGAATTTGCTATTAATATAGATTTATATTTACTATTGACAGATATAAAAAATGATAATAATATATTTGATTTACTGATAAGGACACCTGGGTATATACCTGATTTAAAAAAATTATCTTATTCTCAATATAATTAAGGAGGATTAATGTTTAAGAAAGAAAAGATCATTGGTGCATTACTGTTTATTATTGTACTAGGCGGATATTGTTATACAATTACCCCAACATTACCTTTCTGGGATTGTGGTGAATTTATTGCCTGTGCATTTACAATGGGAGTTCCTCATCCTCCAGGTACACCATTAATGGTTATTATTGGCAGTGTATTTACAAAATTATTCTTTTTTATTGGTGAGGTTGCGGTTAGGGTAAATCTTATGTCAGCAATTTCTTCTGCCTTATCAGCATTATTCCTTTATATGATAATGATGAATATATTTTCCAAACTCAATGAAAATCCCGGAATCAAAACACAATGGATAAATATTATTTCTTCATTTTCAGCAGGACTTGCTGCATCATTCTTTTACTCTGTATGGTTATCTTCAGTTGAAGCAGAGGTTTATACTCCTTCAATGTTTATTACTATATTACTTATATGGATAACATTAAAGGGATGGGATCGTCTTAATGAAGCAAATGATGATAGATTCATATTTCTCATTATATATCTTGCTGTTTTATCAGTAGGTATATCAATGCTGCCTTTACTTGCTCTTCCAGGCTGCTTTTTGTTTTTCATAATAGTTGGGTGGAATAAGCATTATGATCTATCGGTCTCAATAATTTCTTTTTCTGTTTTCTTTGCATTCCTATTTATGGGTATGACAAAGGAGAGTGTAGAAATAGTTATTGCGGGCGGTATTTTTGCAGTATTAGCAATTGTAGTTACAGATTATTTATCAAAAGGTAAAAAGGTTGACTATAAAAGGGTTTTTAAGTATCTTGCGGTCTATTTGGTATTGATTTTCATTGCAATAACTCCATATATTATATTGATCTTCAGGGCAAGGCATAATCCATATATTAATATTGCAGCACCGGTAACATTTAGCGAATTGTGGGATGTATTTAACAGAAAACAGTATGGACCAATGGTATTTTTGCCAAGAAATACTGATAATGGTATTGGCACATTTCCAGCATTAATGCAGCAATTTGGAGTATTTATAAAATATTACTCATGGCAATTTGGAGAATATTTCAGACCTATACAGGTTTATGGCGGTAATTTCATTAGATTCTTATCATCATTCTTAATGGCAGTGATTACTGCAACAGGACTTTTTGGAATGTATATCCATTTTAGGAAAGATAAAAAAACATTTATTTTACTTATGATAACCTTTCTTTTTTTATCAGTTGGATTAGTATTATATCTTAATTTAAAATATTCTCCATCAGATCTAATTGCATCACATCAACCAAGAGAGGTGAGAGAAAGGGATTATTTCTATTTACCCGCTTACTTCTTTTTTATGTTATTTGGAGCATTTGGAATAAGAGAAATAATGATATCGCTTTTCAAAACAGGGAAAGAAAAATTAGAAAAAGTAAAGGGTTTTATCTTTTCTCCTGTTGAGACAATTATTATTATAATTATATTATTAATCGCAATGATGCCCTTTATTATGAATATTAAATCATATGCAAACAGAAGAGGGAATTGGATTGCAGATGAATATGCAATAAATATGTTAATAACCCCTGAGCCAAATTCCATTGTTTTTACAAATGGGGATAATGATACTTATCCTTTATGGTTTGAACAAACGGTAAGAAAATTCCGTGAATTCAATGCAGGAACAGATGGTGTTTTAGTTGTTAATCTTTCATTACTTAATGTGAATTGGTATATTAAGCAGATGAAATCATTTGGCGTACCTATTAGTATGACCAATAGTGAAATTAATAATCTTATGCCGGTGCGGCTGCCTAATGGTGATGTTTTAATGATAAGGGATATTGTAATAAGGGATATTCTCTATACCAATACAACCGGTAAAAAAGCACCCAAGAAAGTGTTATACTCAACTAATAAGGAATTTGTTGAAAATATTATGATGGATTATAAAGCAGATTCAATCAATGTATATTTTTCAGTAACCGTTTCGGAAAATGCAAGAGCTGTATATAAAAATAATTGTGTTCTTGAGGGGCTTGCATTTAGAGTTGTATCAAATATTGAAGCATTAAAGTATCCAGCAATGATTGATATTGAAAAAACAAAGAGAATGATAAATGAAGAGTATAAGTATGAATATATTCTAAATGATAAATTAGTAACAGATGATAATGTTGATAGAATTAAAACCAATTATGCATCTGGATTCTTACAATTAGGTATATACTATGCGAATATTGATTCTCTTGATCTTGCTCTTGAATATTTCAGAGATGGAAGGATATTTTATATTTATGATCAAATGTCAGTAACAATGAATATGGTTCAAATTCTAAGAAAGCAAAGAAGATTTGAAGAAGCATTAAAGGAAATTGAACAGGCAATGGAAAAGGAAACTGATGGTGAACGCATTGCTTCATTAACCACTCTACAGGCAGAGGTTTTCATTGGTATGGGCGATTATAATAATGCAATGATAATATTTAAAAATATTTCAGAAAAATTCCCTGATGAACCAGCTGGTTATATTGGTATATTGCGTGTTTATAAAGGAATGAATGATTCTGTAAATTATTTTTCAGTAATGAATAAATTATTAAACCAGCCACAGCGTCTTGGTAATGCAATTGGTTTTCTTTTTATGCAGCATCTTGAAAAGGATATCTTAATTGAACTATTGGATAATTGGTTGAAAATCAGACCTAATGATTCACAGGCAATAGATATTAGAAAGCAGGTATTAAATTGGAGATAAGGAGAATTGCATATAGATAAAAAATTCTTTTATGAATAAAAATATAGGACTGCTTACTACAATATTAATCTTTATTTTTTCAATAAATATCAGTGCATTAGAACGTGCTGATGAGATTCTATTGAGAATACTTGGAAAATATCAGTTAGAAAATACCAAAATCAATCAACATATAAGTATAGATAGGCAAAACAATATTGTTTATTACAAAACAATGTATGGGGATTATCTTTTAAGTATTGATTCTGTTAAAACATTTGATGACTATGTTTATAAGGATAAGAAGAATTATCTAAGTGAACAATTTAATAATATGCTTTTTAAAGAAATTGCAAAGACATCAAGTTCATCAGGTCTTATAGGGGATATTGATGTTCCAATAACATTTGGAAAACTCGGATCATTTTTAGGTGAAGGCAGCAAACTCATTGTAGATGGCTCTGAAAGAGTAGAATTCAATGGAGCTAAAACTATTGATCTTAATCCCATATCAGGTGAGAATTTGAAAGATAGCTGGAAGCCTGAATTAATTCCATTTCAACACTTAATAGTTAGTGTTACAGGTACAATTGGAGATAGAATAAAGGTTAATCTAAAACATAATTCTCAAACAGAACAGGAATCGGATAATAAAGTTAAGATTGAATATATTGGAGATGAGGATGATATACTAAGATCTATTGAAGCGGGGGATATTGCTCTTAGTTTGCCAGGAGTTAAACTTATTGGTGCTCCTCCACAGCATGAGGGTTTGTTTGGAATAAAAACAACAGGACAATTGGGTCCCCTTAATTTTACTGCTATTGCAAGTAAAGAAACCGGAGAATCCAGTTCACAAACATTTACAGGAAATACTAAATCAGATACCTTGAGAAGATACGATATTGAATTTGCTAAAAATAGATTTTATCTTACAGGACTAGGAATTAATGATTCTATTATTGAATTTAATTTGTATAGAGATGATGGAAATGGATATAATAACGAAACGCAGGGAGCAGTGCCCGGTAATTTACTTGTTATGCCTGGCAGTGATGATTCTATAATTTATGAAGGATATTTTATTGAACTTATTGAGGGAGAAAGCAATGATTATATTATGGGATCTTCAAATCAGTATATTGAATTATTAAAGGATGCCGGCGTAGCAGAGGGATTAGGGATCAGTTATATTGTTAAAAGAGATACAGGACAAATTGACACTATTGGTTCATTTTCTTATGAAGTAGGTGATACACTATTAATGAAGGGCTTAAAAATTAGAGAGGATTTCCCCGGTTCACCTACATGGGATTATATGATGCGAAATGTATATTCATTTAGTTCCACAAATATCATACCTGAAACATTTTCTTTAATTATTAAGAAGGTTGATAATGCTTCAGGTGAAGATAGTGAAATTGAAAATGGAAAATCATATTTACAGATAATGGATCTTGATAATAATAATGATGGAATAGTTGATTATAATTTTGTTAATTTTAATCGTGGTTATATTATGTTTCCTGTACTAGAGCCATTTGCATCTACTGATCTTGAGGAACCGGATGAGGAAATATATTTAACAAATGAAACGGGTTATAATATTGGACGGTTATATTATCTTGAAATTGCATATAGAGGAGCTCAATCGGTTTATTCCCTTGGTACATTTAATATTCTTGAGGGCTCTGAGATTGTTACAGTTAATGGAAGACAATTAGCAAAGGGCTCTGATTACACGATTGATTATGAGTATGGTATTGTCACATTTTTAACAGATGAAGCAAATTCCCCTGATGCTGATATTAAGATTGATTATCAATATACTCCTTTTCTTTCTGTTATGTCAAAGAATCTTTTGGGATTACATATGGATTATAAACCAAGTGATAATATTACAATAAATAGTAATTGGCTTTATCATACTTTAAGTTATCAATTGGATGATTATCCGCGTCTTGGGGAGGAACCATCTGATGCATTGGTTGGTGAATTTGATATTGGTTATAAAGAGGAAATGGGTTTAGTATCAAATATGTTCAATCTTTTACCATTTTATCAAAGTAATGACATTTCTTTGTTATCTATTACAGGTAAAGCAGGAATGTCATATCCAAATCCTAATTCAACAGGAAAGGCATATGTAGAGGATATGGAAAATGTTTTGAATGAAACATCCCTTGCTTCTGATAGAAAATCATGGTATTTTGGTTCTCTTCTAACGGGATATAGTATGGATAATTTATCCTATGATTATATTTGGTATAATGACAGAGAAACAATGGGTAATATAAATGATCAATTGCCAGTACAGGATAGATCATCGGATGTAAGTATTTTAAAGATTATAATGATACCTGATACTGCGGATTTAGCATCAACATTTGTTGTACTAAATCAAACAATATCAAAAACGGGTATTGATCTATCAGATATGCGATTTTTACAGATATGGGTTAAGGGAGATAATGGTCAATTAACTGTTGAAATTGCAAAAAATATTCCTGAAGATATGCTAAGAAGGGATAAGAATGGTGAGTTAAAAGGCATTAATACAATGGAAACAGAAGATAGTAATTATGATGGTATTTTAGACAGCAATGAAGATACTGGCTTGGATGGAGTTAGCGGTAATGATACCCAGTCAGTATCAGGTGATGATGGTAATGATGATTACTATTACAGTAATGAACACCCAAATGATTATTCAAAGATCAATGGTACTGAAAACAATAATACTTTGGATACTGAGGATAAGAATGGGGATCTAAGATTAAATACGGAAAGTGATCTTTATAGATTTACTTTTGATCTGTCATCAAATGAGAATTTGATATATTCTCATCCATCTTCAGGATGGAAATTACTGAGAATTCCTCTTAATGATCCTGCAGTAATGATTGAAGGAAACCCCGATTTAAAATACATAAAAACAGCAAGGATCATGTGGGATGGTATTAGTGAGAAAGATACATTATTAATTTATCAGATATCAATGATATCAAACAAGTGGAATAATTTCTTTACAATAGGCAGTACAGATAATAAATTCTATGTTGGAGCAAAGAACAATCAAACTGATCTGGACTATTCTCCTCCATTTAATCCAGGATATGATTTAAGCGGCAGAGAAAAGAAGGAACAGTCAATTGTACTTTACTGTGATAGTATTAATGGAGGAGAAGGCGGAAAGGTATTTCGTTATCTAAGCAGAAAGGAAAATTTTGAAAGGTATAAAACATTATCATTTTATATGAAATCAACAAAAAATGATTCATTAACTGTTTATATAAGATTTGGTGGTGATTCGTTAAATATTTATTCTATTTCATATATACCTACGACTACTTGGGCTTATGTGAAACTTCCACTTGAATCACTTGTAAATCTTAAAAGAGATAGTATGGAACTTGGAAATTTTCAGAATGGATTATATGGATTTAGAGGATTACCATCATTAACAAATATCGGATATATTGAATTCACAGTTATGAACAATACTTTAAGCACTTCTGTTTCAGAAATATGGATTGATGATATTATGCTTCTTGAACCAAAAAGGGAGATAGGGATTGCAGGAGATGTATCAGGAAATATCACTGTGCCGGGTATATTGAATCTAACAGGTTCATTTACCTATAGAGATCCATTTTTCCATAGATTGACTGATAAAAAGGGTTCAGGCAGTTATTCACAAAATTATAATTTTAGTTCAGTATTAAATTCAGATAAACTATTGCCTGAAATGTTTGGACTTAATATGCCCATTAATTATTCTTATAATTCAGGTATTAGCGAACCATTATATAAAATTGGCTCTGACTATAAATTGAGTGAGGATGATATTGCAAGTAACCTTTCTCTCAATAAAACACATTCAGCAAGTGGAGGGATCAGCAGAAGTAAAAAATCAACAAATCCATTTATTCGTTATACATTTGATAATTTGCGTTTGAATGGAAATATTTCAAATACAACAAGAAG
>JAUVJU010000126.1 GCA_030592285.1 Caldifarciminota bacterium | reverse complement strand
GATGCTCATCCTCTTTCTTGTTTGTCATGAGCTTGCCGAATGGTCCTTCTCCGTAGAAAAGATATGTATATTCTGAATAATTTGAAGAATATATTGCTCCTCTTTCTTGTCCTCCTCCGCTATTAGCATTCTTATGTGCAATAGAGGGAACATTTTTTTATGGTAATAACAGGACTTACCTTATTATAACCGCCTTCTTTATAAATTGCTTACTATCCATATCTGCTCTAATGAAATATATACCTGCTCCTACTGTTTCATTTCTATCATCAGTACCATTCCAATTCAATTCATAAATACCCTTATCAAGATACTTATTAGTAATGGTCTTAATTTCTCTTCCCATTATGTCATAAACAATAATATTAACAAAAGATGAGTTTTTCAAACTAAAATTCATATCAATATTGTTTTTTGATATAGGTGTTAATAATGAAAAATATGTATTTATAATTTTATCCTTTAAGACCTTATCATTCTCAATACCTGATAATGGAGCCGTATGCAGAATTACAGGTAATTGAAGAACAATGTCCTTTGAAAAATTTGCATCTGTATAAATAAGCAATGTATCTATGTAGGTAGTATCAGGAATAAGACCCACTGTATCAATATATACCATTATACCAATGGAATCACTCATAGGAATATTTCCATTATATGGACTTATATCGGCAATCCATGTAGAATTATTTTTTATTGTAATTGTATCAATATCAATACCTTTAACAGATGCTGTATCATTATTTATAACATAAAACATACCCGAATCGGCAATGGATACCAAATATCTTACCTCAGCCCTTATAAGAAGATTAGAACCATAAGGAGCAAGAGGTTGCCAATCAGCACCATCAAAATACCTGGAATTAGTTCCACTGCCATTTTCTCCTCCAAAAAGTGATGTATCTCCTGCTGCTACAGCAGTTCTGGCATATGCACCAATCCAGAATCTCTCATTCACATATGGACCTATTACAGTTGCTCTATAGAACATATTTGTATTTAAATTTCTTATACTAACTGTTCGCTCATAAAGTTGTGAACCTGGATTATTTCCTGAATCATTCCATATTTTAAGGGTATCTGTTTCATTAACAATATGATATCTGCCCCACCAAATTGCTTTTATTGAACATGGTCTTAATGGAGTAAATCCAACAGACCAATATTCCGCTCCATACCAATGTTGATTAAAATTACCATTATCATATTTCAATGTATCATACTCAATTCCTTTTATCTCATTTACATTTAGATCTTTTACAGCACCTTTGCTTGGATTAAGCATAGCATCTTTAATAATGATCCTTGGTTCTTTTATATCATTTTCCAAATAATCAATTGCCATTCCCTTGCTTATCTCAGTACTTATAACCAGTGAATCCCTGTCAAGATTCACAATGCTTGTTCCATATGTTTTAATATTAAAAAAGGAAGTATCTGTAATAGCAGAATAATTTGTAATTAATATAAATGGAATAAATGAATTATTTGGAGCTGTGCTGGAAATACTTATTCTGAAAATATCACTTGCAGAATCAGCATTGGCAACAGAACCAAAACTTAATACTGAATCAGTAATAGTGCCATATCCACTTAATGATTTTACAATACCTGTAATGGTTTCACTTCCTCCTGAATTATTATATATCCATAGATCAATATCAGCTGTTTCTCCATTATTTAACAGAGAATCTGCTACAACTGTTTCTCCGGCAACTGTGTCATAGATCATATTATTATAATAATATATTCCCGGGGATGATCCTGTTTTATCAATATCACCTGTAATAACAAGGGCATATGGCTGCGGACCATTATTTATTGCTTCTGCATCAATCCTTACAGTAATAAATGAATTGGGAGTTGCATCAAGCCACACTACCTCAGTTACATTTTTATCATCATATAATCCGCCTGTTATTGAACGGGCTTCAGTATTAAATACATTTCCAAAATATGTATTACTACCTTCAATCACTGTAAGATTCAAATCATTAACTACTACTGTTGTGGGAGCCACACCTGCCGGATAATCCGTATATGTTAAAACAATTTTTGTATATTCATCCGTGGATGAACCTGTTTTAAATGTATATTCATTATATTCAGCACTATTTGAAAATCCCGGAGCAATATCGTATATTTCCAAATCACGAGTGTCACCATCAAAATAAATCACATCTGCAAGTGTAATCCTTCCCCATCCCTGTCCAAATGATGGAGCATTCTGAGAACCAAAATGATCAATATTATCAATAGAATAATGTCCAGGAGAATTCCTTGTTGAATTAATCATCATTGCCTTTATTAATGCTGCTGAAGGATACAATGAATCACCTGCATTTTCTATGCCTGATGGATACCATCCCTTACAAAAGTACTGCCTTACAATTGCTGCAAAACCGGCAGCAGTGGGACAAGACATTGATGTACCACCCATATATGTTATACCATTATTATTTGTTGAAAGATTACCATCAGAATCGGCAGACCATATATACCATCCACCCGGTGCAAGGATCTCGGGCTTTAATTGTCCCTCAATTGTGGGACCATGCGAACTGAATATTGCAACATCAATAAGCTCATTATTTGATGTAGAGCCTGGATTTCCCCAACTAGTTGAACTCCCAGCTCCGGATTCTGTTGCTCCTACAGTAACAATATTCTTTGCAGTTGCAGGAGTATTAACAGAATCAGGTGGAGATTCAACATTATCATTTCCAGCTGAACGGAACATAAGTAGATCCTTATGATCCCAGGCGATCCTATCCAATTGCTGAGCACGGGATGTATATGATGATGATCCACCTGTGCCAACGCCCCATGATGATGAAGTAATTCTTGCTCCTGCATTATATGCCCACACATAGATCAAACTTAAATTTACAGGGGTAAGAAAACTGCCGGATGAATTTTGAAGATCAGTAAATGCTAGTTTTGCTGCCGGAGCCATACCCATTCCCCTTGCAAATAGTGTTGCATTAGGAATATTACTGCCCAATGAATCAGCTAATACAGAACCGCTTGTATGTGTACCATGTCCACTGTTATTAAGGTCAAAGGTATCTATATAAGAATTATATGCAATTATTTTTCTATGCAATAAATTGGGGGACTCACATATAGTATCTTTATCCCTGTCATAATAAACTGATTCAGATGGATCTCTGAAATAAACATTATCCCAATCAAGTCCTGTATCATCAACTCCCACAATCTGACCCTGCCCATATAGTCCATGAGCATATAATTGCATTCTTGCTGAATCAGCTGCACTGCTCATTGACATCTGAGCATACCATGTGCTAAGCATAGCAGTCATTCCTATTGTATCATAGGTATCACTTATCCATCTTGACCATGTATTATGCAATTTACTGGGATAATCCCTTTCAACCCAATATACCTCAGTCATATTTGCTAATATAATCGCTATGTTCTTAAAATCCACTTCATTTGTCTTAATCCTTATATATCTGCCTGATGATTCATATGATAGTATATTAATGTCTTTAATGTTAATTTTGAAATCATTTAGTTGATTATCCTCAAAAAGGGTAACTAACAGAGATATAGAGCCATTTTCTTCAGGATATGGCTTATGCATTGAATATATTATGGATGGGTCAATCCTAAAAGCCGGCTGCCAGATCTCAATAAATTGCACAAAATGCAAATTCTTAATTTTTTCAAATGCATTATTGCTCATTTTCACAATAAATGCATTATCAGGAATATAATCAAAGAATTGTCCACCTTGCCTCTCAATTTCCCTTTTATAATTATTCTGCGTCTTTGAATTAAATTGAATGAGAAAATATTCAAAGTCACCTGTGATATCTTTCTTTGTTAGATTCATTGAAGAAAAATCAGGGCTTTCCATATCAGTGGAAAATTCTGTCATTTTGAGCCTGATCATTGATGAATCAGAAAAGATTAAAAGAAAACAAAATACAATTAATACCAAAAATAATAACTTTTTCATTTATTACCTCCTTGATAATATTAATTATTATAGCAAATAAATCATTATTTATCAAGGATTTTCTTATTTTTTTTTCTTTTATCAATACCTCCAAAATGCATAAATTCTCGTTTTCTCATTTTAAGACTGCTTGCCCTCATTAATGACCATTCACCAAATGATAATTTAATATCATTTATTACCTTTTTGAGATTTTCACTTTTTTCATTTTTTGAAAATGGAAAAGATAATTGACTATTTATAGGTTGAA
Organism: Caldifarciminota bacterium; assembly: GCA_030592285.1. GTDB lineage: Bacteria > Hydrothermota > 32-111 > 32-111 > 32-111 > JAUVJU01. The sequence continues at coordinate 1,332 of JAUVJU010000126.1, read as the reverse complement.
GTCCTGATATTGATATACCTATAAGACGCACCTTCATCTTCAATTCTATTGATAAAAGTATATTGTTTGCATATATTAATATATCTTCAGGAAAATGTATATACTTATATATTTTTTGCCTTTTCGTGAATGTGAAGAAATTTTCATATCTTACTGTAAGGCATACTATATTACCCTCAACACCTGATTCCTGCATTCTAAGAGCAACATGTTCTGATATAATTGAAAGCATTGATTTCAGATCATTTAATGAATATATATCTTTATCCATAGTATGGGTATTCCCAACCGATTTTAAATCACTTTCAATATTCCATAATGTATTACTTGCATTTTTTGCTTCTGCAATTTCCTTAAGAACATATGCATAGGACTTAAAGTGTTTCTTTAATGTATATAACGGATATGCCACAATATCCGATACATAATGAATACCCAATGCTGCAAGTGCCTTTGTTGTTTTTCTCCCTATGCCTGGAATATCAGATACATGTTTGCTTCTAATATATTGCTTTGCATTTTTTACTAATGTAATTCCATTTGGTTTATTATCATTGGATGCAATTTTTGCAATAAGCTTATTCTCACCTATTCCAATTGAGCAAGTAATTTTATATTCCTGTTCCACCCTATTTTTTATATATTCGGCAATATATACTGCATGTTCCATTTCTCCATTTACTAAGACAAAACATTCATCAATAGAATATATACTAACATTGCCTGCATAAGATTTGATCATTTTAAATATGTGCTTGGATACACTTGCATATTTCTTCATATCAGGCTTTATCATTATAATTGATGGACATCTTATTGATGCTTCAATAGATGACATGCCCGCATGGATACCATACTTACGGGCATTGTATGAGGCGGCGGCAACAACCGAACGAGTATTACTACTGCCGCCAACAGCAACTGGTTTACTACTTAAATATGGTCTTGATGCTATTTCAACTGATGCAAAGAATGCATCCATATCAATGTGAAGATACCATTTTTCCATTTGTTTATCCATTTATTATTGTTATAAAAAATTGCACAATTAAACACAAGCAAACAAAGACAAGCATGATAAAAAATCAAAGAATAATATATTCTGATCAGAAAAGATAATACATATCTTTTCTGCGGAGGAAGACAAGAAAGAGGAGGAGCATCTGCGATAACCGCTTTGTATGCTTACTGCTCGCAGCAGCTCCTCCGTTTACTTGTGTGACGGAGCAAGAAAAGATAAATATATTATATTAAATCAAAGAACTTTCCAGTTCAAGTATATACCATGATGATAATGAAACTGTGTATAGAAGATGATAATAAAACTCTCCG
>JAUVJU010000147.1 GCA_030592285.1 Caldifarciminota bacterium | reverse complement strand
ATCATTATTATTAAATCCGGGAATAAGGACATATTCAAATGTTATGCGTTTATTTCTTATTCTCTGATATTTCCTGATTATAGATTTCAATTCCCTTAATCCATACTTTTTTGCAATAGGCATGATTTGTTCTCTTTTTTTCTGAATTGCACTATTTAAGGAAATTGCAAGTGTTATTTGAAGAGGGAAATCAATGATTCTCTGAATGCCTGGAATTATGCCCGCAGTAGAAACAGTGATCTTTCTTGCACCAATCCTTATGCCTTTATCTTCATTTAATATTTCTATGGATCTAAATACATTATCTATATTTAATAATGGTTCACCCATACCCATATATACAACATTAGTAATGCGTTTATCAATATCATCCCTTGCTGAAACATGCTGCTTAATGATTTCTCCGGCACTAAGGTCTCTTCCTGTTCTTTTCCCTGTAGCACAGAATTTACATCCAAGTGCACAGCCTGTCTGAGTTGAGATACATTGTGTGATTCTTTTGCCTTCAAAAATAATTACCGATTCAACTAAATCATTATTGAGATCAAATGCATATTTAATTGTTTTATCCAATTTTGATTGTTCCTTAAATGCAATAATTGGTTTAATGAAATCAAATATATTATTGATTGTTTCTTTGTCTTTAACAGCAATATCAGTCATTTCATTTGTATTATAGATATTCTTTTCATAAACCCATTTAAAGAGTATGCCGGAAATAAATGGTCTTAGATCATGTTCTTTAAGAATTGTTCTTATCTCAGAATGTGTATAATTAAAAAAATCCTTTTTATCCATAAAATAAAAATATAGTTATATTGGAATAAGTCAATAAGAAATTTAGGGACGGTCGTACATTTTGTCCACAAATGCCTGATTATTATAATAAATATTGATTTGTGGACAAAATGTTGTTGTTACCAATAAAAAATGTCCTCCTTTTGTAATATATAGTAATACCTATATGCTAATACCTTTGCTCTGTCACACAAGTAAACAGATGAACTGTTTACCACTGCGAATCTACGACTGCAGACAGAATAAAAGTCAATTATATCACATTTACATATTCCGAATAATCTGAGGAATATGTTGATTCTGAGTAATTCGAAGAATATATTGATTATATTGGTTGTATTTGTCCGCTTCTGTTAAGAATAATCCGAGGTATTTATTCATCCTCTTTCTTGTTTGTCATGAGCTTGTCGAATAGTCCTCCTCCGCTATTAGTATTTTTATGTGTATTAGAATGGACATTTTTCGTGGGGAAAAGGGGACATTCTTTTATGGTAATGACAATTTGTGGACAAAATGTACGACCGTCCCTAATTCTTTAATTGACTTATTAAAAAATAGTAATATAATGAATGCATTATGAATAGTGATAGAATTCCTGATAAGAATAAATCAAAAGAATTAGATGCTGTGAGGATTCAGCTTAGGGTACTTATGCGGCTTAATGAAATAGGGAGAATGCAAAGGTCGCTTGAGCGAATATATGAGGATGCACTTGATCTTGCAATTGAGATAATCAATGCAAAATATGGTTCTCTTCTACTTTATGATAATCATCGTGAAGTTCTTAAATTTGTATCTGTTAGAACAAAAACAAAGAAAATGGAGAAAAAATTATTGAGCATGACCATGAAGAGAGGAGATGGACTTGCGGGCTGGGTATATTTAACAGGTATTCCAATTGTCTCAAACAATGTAGCAGAAGATATTAAATGGCAGAAAAAAATAGCAGATGAGATAAAATACACACCCAAAAATATTATTTGTCTTCCCGTATCAACAGGTACAGACATAGTGGGTGTTATTGAAATTATAGATAAAAAGTATGGTGATGATTTCAATGATCTGGATGTAGAGATTGCTCAGTTATTCGCTACTCAACTTAGCATTATTATTGAAAATAGGAAATTGTACTATGGACTTGAAGATGAAGTAAAAAGGATCAAGGATCTAATAGAAACATCAATTCTATTATCCTCTACATTGGATTTAGATGAACTTTTAAAGATCATTATGGAAAAGGCAAAAGAGATACTCTCTGCTGAAGCAAGTTCCATATTTCAGATTGACAGCAAAGAAAATGAATTGTATTTTAGAGTAGCAACAGGAGAAAAAAGCAAGATTGCAAAAAGCATAAGAGTGCCAATGGGGAAGGGTGTTGTTGGCTGGGCAGCTGAGCATATGCAAACTGTTTGTGTGCCTGATGTGAAAAAGGATAAAAGATTTTATGGCACTGTTGATAAAAAAACAAAATTCAAAACACAATCAATAATTGCAGTTCCATTAATAACAAAGCATGGAGTGATTGGAGTTGCCGAAGTACTAAATAAAAAAGATGATGAGAAATTCACTGAAAATGATATTAAAATATTTGAATCACTTGCAAGGCAATCAGCAGTTGCAATTGAAAATGCCCGTCTCTATAATGATTTAGGTGAATTAACAAGACAATCCATTAGTTCTATTGTAACAGCGGTTGAAAAAAGAGATGAATATACAAGTGGTCATACAGAAAGGGTAACAAGAATTTCTCTTATAATAGGGCGAAAAATGAGATTAGATCATGAAACAATGAATACACTTGAATTAGCTGCATTACTTCATGATGTAGGGAAAATAGGTATTCCCGATAGAATATTATTAAAGCCGGGCAAATTAACTGATAAAGAATATAATGAAATAAAAAAACATCCTCAAAAGGGTATAGAGATTGTGGGGCATATAAAACAATTAAAGCCCATGAATGAGGGAATCCTTTATCATCATGAATGGTATAATGGCAGAGGCTATCCTACGGGACTATCAGGCAAGGATATTCCCCTTATTGCAAGAATAATATCTGTTGCAGATGCCTATGATGCAATGACAACAAATAGACCTTATAGAAAATCGCTGGATGAAAAAGAGGCAATCAGGCGACTAAAAAAATCCAGAGGAACTCAATTTGATCCGGAAATTGTAAAAGCATTTATTAGTATTTCGAATAAAACAATAATAAAGTGAATAATCCATTTAATATTTTATTAAATTTACTATATATGATTGTTCGTTTTGGGCAATGGGTTGCAGGAGATATATCACCATATGTTTCAACTTTAAAGATTACAAGAAAATGTAATTTGAAATGTAAGCATTGCCAATGGTTCAAAAATCCAACGAAAGACAGAAATACAGCATTTTGGAAGAGAACAATATATAATATTAAAAGAAAAGGTGTGCGAACAATTATTTTAGAGGGTGGAGAACCAACACTTAGAAAGGATCTTCAGTCAATTATAAGATTTTCATGTAAATTGGGATTAAGAACAATTGTTGCATCAAATGGTATGACTCCTTTAAGTCAATATACTCCTGATATGTTCTATATTTCGATTGATGGAATGCAAGAAGAGCATAACAGAATCAGGGGTGATGGGTGTTTCAAAATTATGGAGCAAAATCTTAAAACTGCAAAAGTTCCTATTGTTGCTCTTGTATCCCTTTCAAAAAGTAATGTTAATACAGTAGAAGAATTATTGGAATATTTTAAGGATAAAGTATCAGGGTTTTGGTTTAGTTTTGTATATGATTATTTTAAAGAGGATCAGTTGTCTTTATCTTCTGAAGAAAGAAAGAAAGCAGGAATAAATCTTTTAAAATTAAGTGAAAAATATAATATCATTAATTTACCATCTTATTTACTTAAAGTGGGAACATCAAGAATATGTAAATATTATATGCTTTTGACTGTGAATGACAATGGACACTATAGTAAGGGGTGTATGGTTGACGAGATTGCTTCATGCAGATGTGATGATTGTGACCTTGCCTGCCATAGGGAATTATCTGATTTTCTAGATTATAAGAGTCATTATGTGAATCTAAAATATTATTTGAAAAGAATTTTACAGCGGAGATAAAAAAGATAAGAAATAATATTTGATTTCATGTCAATTATCCGAAGTGATGTATTAATACTTTTTTCTTTAGAAATTTATAATCTCATATTGACAGTTTCTTTTAAAATGTTAATATTCATAATATTATTAAATTAAGGAGGTTTACTAAATGCATAAAAAATTATTTATACCAGGACCCGTAGAGGTTGTTAAAGAAGTCAGGGATGCAATGGCTGTTGAGATGATTGGGCATAGATTTCCTGAATTTACTGACCTTTACAATGCAACTGTAGAAAAGGTGCAAAAGGTACTTTATACAAAGAACACATTATTTCTTGTTACTGCATCTGCAACCGGCTGTATGGAATCAGTTGTAAGAAATTTTTCAAACAAGAAAATTCTTACCTGTATGTGCGGAGCATTTTCCGACAGATGGCATACAATTGCAACAAGTAATGGTAAGAAAACAGATGAATTAAAGGTTGAATGGGGCAAGGCAATTACAGCAGAAATGATTGATGAAAAACTTAAAACAGGCGAGTATGATCTTGTAACATTGGTGTTAAATGAAACATCAACAGGTGTGTATAATCCTATTGATGAGATTTGTGAAGTTATGAAAAAGTATCCTGATGTCATTTTAGCCGTTGATGCTGT
>JAUVJU010000001.1 GCA_030592285.1 Caldifarciminota bacterium | reverse complement strand
TTGTAATTCCACTTTCGTCCTTATTATTGCCACATCCCACTAAGAGCAGCATAATTAATACGATTATCAGAATAAATAGTTTTTTCATTAGTATCTCCTTTTTTGTCATAATAGCATATTTGGGTGAAAATTCAAGCAGGAAGAAGAGGGGTGTAGTTACCATTAAAAAATGTCACCTGAATGCTCCCCCTTGACAATAGTAATGAGTCATGATAGTATTATGTTGTGATAAAAACATTTGGCAATAATAAAACAGAGAAAATATATAATGGTGAAACAGTAAAAGGCTTTGATGTGCATATACAGAAAATTGCAAGAAGAAAATTAAGAATGATAAGCAATTCCCAGAATATTAATGATTTAAATGTTCCACCCGGAAATAAATTGGAACAATTAAAAGGAAAAAGAAAAAAGTATCACAGTATAAGAATAAACAATAAATGGAGAATTTGTTTTAAATAGAAAAGCAGTAATGCATATAATGTTTGTATTACTGATTACCATTAAAAGGAGTAATTATGAATAAATTACCAAATATTCATCCCGGCGAAGTATTACTTGAAGAATTTTTGAAGCCAAGCAATATTAGCAATTACAGATTAGCAAAGGAAATAAATGTATCACAAACAAAAATATCGGAAATTGTACGAGGTAAAAGAGCAATTACAGCAGATACAGCATTAAGATTATCCAAATACTTTGGAAATTCAGCAAAATTTTGGATGGGTTTACAGATAGATTATGATTTAGAGGAATGTAGAAAAAAAATAAATGAAATTATTGAAAAAATCCCAGTTTGTTCAGCAAAATCTACAATTCAATCTTGATTACTTTTTCCGCATCATTACGATGAATATTGTAGGGGCAGACCGATGTGTCTGCCCTCCATTCTGTTATTGTGAATTCGCTCCTGTAATAGGGATTTAAAGTTCGCAGTGTCGTGGACTCGCCGAGGTGAGGTGAAATGCAAATATGCAATTAAATTAAATTCTTAATGGGATGGGGTAAAAAAAAATCGGAAAAAAGATAGGATTTCATTCAATGTTGATATATTTCTTAGAAAAATGCATCTATAGCAATTTGTGTTTGATATTTTTTGTTATTTTTCAAATTAGACTTGACGAATTTCTAAGAAAATGCTAAAATTTAAATATAAGAATCGTTATATTTAGGTAAAGAATAATCAAATTATAAAAGGAGGATGAAAAATGAAAAAAGTATTTTTTATTCTGACAATAATGATTATTTTCAGTTTGACAGTAACAACTATCAAAGCCCAGACAAACACAAAATCTGTAGAATTCCCGATTGCCGATGGACCAGACAGTACATTTAGTGCGGGTGCGGTCTTTGGCGGGGAAAATGGTATAGTAGTTATATTAGGAGATACACTTAGTCAATACAATATTACTGCACAATTAATCGGTTACCCGGATAGCTTGATTGGGAACAGAATCTCTGTTGGAAGGCAGGGAACTTTCCCAGGACCTATAGTTGCATTTGATGAAACAAACTATTTTCTGATTTGGAGAGAATCCAATGGCGATATTAATGGACAATTCATCAGCACCTTAGGCAACTTAGTAGGGACATATTTTACCATTGGTACAAATGCCTCTATAGAGAGTCCAGGACTATATAATCTGTGTTTTGTCGATACCACTTATTTGGTGGTTTTTGTTAAAGTCGATGGTTATCTTTACGGACAGCGGATGAACAAGAGTGGAGATCTTTTAGGTGGTCAAATACAGATCAGCAGTAATTATGCCCGCGAAATTTCCCTTGCATATGACGGCACAAACTATCTGGTGGTATGGGTTAAACGGATTACTGAAAGAGATAAAGATATTTACGGACAGTTTGTTAGTAATACAGGTTCATTAGTTGGCAGTAACTTTTTAATTGATGGGGGACCATATTTCAGCGACAATCCGGCAGGACTTGCTTTTGATAGCACAAATTCAAGATATTTGCTCTGTTATCCCGAGTCCAATGATTCCCAAACTAGTATATTGGGACGCTTTATTACTACATCGGGAACAATTGAAGAGACAATAACTATCTGTGATTCTACAATGCAGCCATTCTGTCCTAGTGTTAGTTTCGACAATAATAATTATTTGATAACCTGGACACAATTTTCCAATTCAACACTTATGGGAAGGTTCTGGACTCCATCGGGTATTCCATTGGGTGAACCATTTGTAATTTTTAATTCACTAAATGATAAAGTGCCCATCGGGGGACATGCATTCTTGGGTGACTATTTTTTGGTTGTCGGTTCCAGGCTAGATTCTAATTTTACTAATGGTGATGTTTATGGAATGTTCATTTCGCAATCCGGTGTAGAAGAAAATAAGAATAATGGACCGGTGATAACAGATCTCATTTTACAGCAGAATGCACCTAATCCGTTTAATTCTACTACTTCTATACAATATGTTCTTCCAAAAAATTATTTTGTGCAACTTGCTATATATAATATCTCAGGTCAGCTTGTGCGAACACTAGTAAAGGGAAAGAAGTGTGCTGGAACTCATACCGTCATTTGGAAAGGAAGGGATGATTCAGGGGGTAGCATTAGCAATGGAATCTACTTCTACTGTTTAGAGATAGATGACTTTATAAGCACAAAGAAGATGCTGTTAATGAAGTAACAGGTTATAAACAAATTATGTTGGGTGTCCCCTCCGGAGAAGTGGTGATAGAAAGTGAATAGGGTGATTAGAAAGAGTAGAAAAAAGATGGAGGAGTTCACTGGTGACTGGTACGCTGAGTATGCTGGAGGAGAAAGAAAGAGTAAGAACAAGATGAGAATGAATGCAGATAAGGAGATTGTTCGTGTCAAGAGCAGAGGGCGGTTCACGAACCGCCCATACAAAAAAATGTGGGAATATTAAGAACAGGTTTTGACCTATACCAATAAAAGGACATTTTTTATTAGTGATTAAATACTTTGCTATTAAGTGTTGACATAAATACAATATAATATAATATAAAGAATTCAAGCGAGAGTGGCGGAATTGGCAGACGCGTCGGATTTAGGATCCGGTGGTTAATCCCGTGGGGGTTCGAGTCCCCCCTTTCGCATAAACAATAAAGGAGTAGTTAATGAAGTATGATATTAAAACAAATGAACATTGGAATACAACCTTAGTCATGAATATTGATAAAAAGAAATTTGATACAGAGTACAGCCAAGTAATGAATCTTTTCAGGAAACAATCAAATATTCCCGGTTTTAGACCTGGTAAAGCCCCAAAATCCTTAATAGAAAAGAAATATTCACATGATGTTGAAAGTGAAACAATCAGCAGAATATTACCAGAAAAGTATTCAGAGATCTTAAAGGAAAATGAAGAACTGCATCCAATAACTCAGCCAATGGTTACTGATGTTAAAAAAGAAAATGATGAAGTTATAATCACAATAATATTTGATTCCATGCCAAAGATTGAAATAAAGGGTTATGATTCAATTGAACTTGATGTAGAGAAAAAGGAAGTTAATGATGACATGTTGAATACTGAAATTGAAAAAGTTAGAAAGAATTATGCAAAAATGGATGAAAAGAAAGATGAATTAATGGAAAATGATGTTGCATTAGTAGATTTCAAGGTGTTTGATGATAAAGATAAAGAGATGGAGGAATTAAGTATTAATGATTATTCAGTTGAATTGAATGGTAAGGTTGTTTATCCTGAGATTACCAATGCTTTAATTGGCAAAAAGAATGAAGATATTATTAATGTTGATTACACATATGCAGATGATTTTCAGGATGAAAAATTAAGGAATAAAAAAGTAAGATTCAATTTGCTTATAAAAAAGACATTTACAAGAACTCTTCCAGAAATGAATGATGAATTTGCCACTAATTTTGGTATGAAAAACATGGAACAGGTGAAAACAGCAGTGAAGAATAATCTACAAAATGAATTTGACAGGGATTTTAAGGCGAAAAAGGAAGAAAATCTTTTTAATGATCTAATTGAGAAAAATAAATTCAATGTTCCTGCATCGCTTGTTAATGCACATATGAAATCTATTGTTACGGGAATGGGCGGAAAGGATGAAAATAAGCTGGATGATAAAATGAAAGCAATATATAAACCATATGCAGAATGGAGAGCAAAAAGAGAGATCATATTAAATACACTGATAAAGCAGGAAAAGATATTAGTTGATGATAAGGAAATTGAAGAAGAGATTAAAAAAATGAAAAAGCATCCTGATAAGAAAGTTAGGGATTATGCAGAAAAAGAAGATATTAAGGATAATGTGAAAATTAATAGATTGTATGATAAAGCAATGAATTTTCTTTCTGAAAAAGTTACGATAAAAGCAAATACTGAAAATAAAGGAGATAAAAATGCCTCTGATACCAATGGTAGTTGAAAAAACAGGAAGGGGTGAAAGAGGATATGATATATATTCCAGATTACTGGTAGATAGAATTATATTTCTTGGAAGTCCTATTAATGATGAAATTGCAAATCTTATAATTGCACAAATGTTGTTTTTGGAGGCAGAAGATGCTGAAAAGGAAATCAATTTGTATATCAATTCCCCCGGTGGCAGTGTAACAGGCGGCTTGGCAATTTATGATACAATGCAGTATATTAAATGTCCCATATCAACTATTTGTATGGGTATGGCTGCATCAATGGCTGCAGTAATTCTTACTGCAGGGGAAAAAGGCAAAAGATTTACTCTTCCACATGCAAAAACGCTTCTTCATCAACCAATGGGTGGTGCACAGGGGCAGGCATCTGATATTGAGATACAGGCAAAGGAAATCCTTAAAACGCGTGAAACCTTAATAGATATTCTTTCAAAACATACTGGTCAAACAAGAGAAAAAATTGCTTTGGATTCTGACAGGGATTTCTGGATGAATGCAAAAGAATCAATAAAATATGGATTAATTGATTCCGTGATCACTGCTGGGAAAAAGAATGCAAAATAAGTGCTTTTTTTGCGGAGAAAGAGTAAAAATTCCTAATCTTCCTATTAATAATAAGGTATTATGTGAAAAATGTGCAATTAAATTAATGGATTTTATGGCTGTAGATGGAAAAAATGATTTAGAAAAAGATAATGAAAATATTTTAAATGAGATCCCTACACCTTCACAAATGAAGAAGGAACTTGATAAATATATTATTGGACAGGAATATGCAAAGAAGATTGTTTCTGTTGGTGTGTATAATCATTATAAAAGAGTGAAATATTCCACATCAGAAATACTTGAAAAATCCAATATTCTGCTTTATGGTCCTACTGGTGTTGGTAAAACATTAATTGCAGTAACACTTGCAAAGATCCTTCATGTGCCTTTTTCAATTTCCGATGCTACATCTCTTACAGAAGCGGGTTATGTTGGAGAAGATGTGGAAAATATTCTTCTAAGATTAATAATTGCAGCTAATGGTGATAAAAAGAAAGCCGAAATGGGAATAGTATATATTGATGAAATTGATAAAATCGGCAATAAAAATGCTGATAATCCATCAATCACAAGGGATGTGTCTGGAGAGGGAGTGCAGCAGGCACTTCTTAAAATATTAGAAGGTACAGTTGCGAATATTCCTCCTCAGGGGGGACGCAAGCATCCTGAACAGAAATACACTCAATTAAATACAAAAAATATTCTTTTTATTGCAGGTGGTGCCTTTAATGGATTAGAAGAGATCATTATGAGAAGAACGGGAAAGAAAAACATTGGCTTTAATGGAAACAATGAGAAGAAAACAAAGGAAATGTTTAAAAAAGCAAGACCAAGGGATTTTGTTCATTATGGTTTGATCCCTGAATTTGTAGGAAGAATGCATGTTTTTGCTCCATTATCTGAACTAAAAAAGGATGAATTAAAAAGAATTTTAACTGAACCAGAGAATGCAATTTTAAAGCAGTATAAGGAATTATTAAAAATTGATGGTGTTGAATTGAATTTTAAAGATGATTGTATTGATTTTATTGCTGAAGAGGCAATAAAAATGAAAACAGGTGCAAGGGGACTGAGAACTCTTTTAGAGAATTATATGAATGATCTAATGTTTGAATTGCCTGATAATAAGAGAGTAAGGAAAGTAACTATTAATAGAAAATCATTTGAAAAAGGCAATAAGCCTGTAATAGAAGAGGAATAAAATGGAAACAATAAACATAAATAAACTGCATATTCTTATTGATATTAAAAATAGTCCTGATGTTAATATAATAATTCCATCCACATTAAACACTATTATTTTAACTAAGCAGTTTTTTCCATTCAAAAAAGCCCAATTAAAGGCAGGAGACCATATTGTAGTAAAATTCATTGATTCAAAATTAATTGATGGATTTGTATGCAAAGTTGAGAATATTGATATATTAGGAGAAGATACCGCAAAATTAGTATTATTTCCGCTTAGATATATTAAGATCAAAAAGGAAATTGATTATCATGGTTATTATAGAGTTAAAGTAAATCTAATTGAATTTGGCAGTATTTCCAAACAAATAAGAGAGAAAGCTTTTATTGAAATTATGAGGAAAAAGGGGAAAGAAATTATTAAATATTTAAAAGGAGATATCCCCGTTGAATTTATAATGGCAATGAATATTATGGATAATCCATTTAATTTATCTGAATTATTATTATCTGTTCTTCCTGCAGATAATAAGGATAAATTGAGCATAATGGTAATGATGAATATAGATAAGCGAATAAACCAAGTAATTAAATTGGCTGAAAGTTGTTTATTAATTATGCGTGAAAAGGAAAAAATTGCCTTAGAAGTACAAAAAAGTATTGCTAAAAATCAGAAAAATTATTTTTTGAATGAACAATTAAAAGTTATAAAAAGAGAAATTGGTTATTCAAATAATGTAATTGATGAAAGCGAAGCATTGAAAGAAAAGATAGAAGAAGCAAATCTTCCCGAATATGCACAAGAAAAAGCATTGCGCGAACTAAATAAATTATCAACAATGGCACCAACCTCTCCTGAGTCAACAGTTATAAGAAATTACCTTGATTGGATCATCAATATTCCATGGTATAAAACAACAAGCGACAATCTCAATATTAATCTTGCTGAAAAAATATTGCATAGAAATCATTATGGTTTAAATACAATAAAGGAACGGGTATTAGAATTTCTTTCTGTAATGAAATTAACAGGAAAGATAAAAGGACAGATCATTTGTTTTGTTGGTCCTCCAGGAGTAGGAAAAACATCACTTGGACAATCAATAGCTGAATCAATGGGAAGGGAATTTGTTAGGATTTCTCTTGGTGGTATACGCGATGAAGCAGAAATCAGGGGGCATAGAAAAACATATATTGGTTCGCTTCCCGGAAAAATCATTCAAATGATGAGAAGAGCAAATGTGATCAATCCGGTATTTATGCTGGATGAAGTGGATAAATTGGGCTCTGATTTTAAAGGGGATCCAGCCAGTGCTCTTCTTGAGGTCTTGGATCCGCAACTCAATCATAGTTTTATGGATCATTATCTTGAAGTAGAATACAATTTATCCGATGTACTATTTATCTGTACTGCAAATATAATCCATACTATTCCACCTGCACTTAGAGATAGAATGGAGATTATTAATTTACCCGGTTATCCGGATTATGAAAAACAAAAGATATCTAAGAAATTTTTAATTCCGAAAAGTCTTAAAAATACAGGATTAATAAGAAAAGATATTGAAATAAAAGATGAAGCAATTAAAGTGATTTTAAGAGATTATGTACTGGAAGCAGGAGTGAGGAATCTAGAAAAAAGTATTAATAAGATAATGAGAAAAGTAGCAAAAGGAAAAGCAAGTGGAAAATTGAAAAGAAAAAGAATTATTAATGGAAAAAATCTTTCTTCATATCTTGGTCCTTCAATAAAACGAGGAGGATTGAAAAATAAAAAGAATATTCCAGGACTTGTTAATGGTCTTGCCTGGACTCAGTTTGGGGGTACTGTACTTACAGTAGAAACATTGATAGTTCCAGGAACAGGAAAGATTCATCTAACAGGGCAATTGGGAGATGTATTAAAGGAATCCGCAAAAACAGCGATTTCATATATCAGAAAATTCGCTGATAAGTATAAGATTGATCCAGATTTTCACAAAAAAAGTGATATTCACATTCACTTACTTGAAGGAGCAATACCAAAAGATGGTCCTTCTGCCGGAATAACAATTGCGGTCTCGCTTTACTCATCATTACTTAAGAAATCTGTTAAAAGGAGTTTTGCAATGACAGGAGAAATATCTCTTAATGGGATTATTTTACCAATTGGCGGATTAGCAGAAAAGATTGTTGCAGCTCAGTCAATGGGCATAGAAAATGTAATAATTCCTTATGATAATAAGCCCTTATATGATCATCTTCCAAAAGAATCAAAGAAAAAAATAAAAATTTTCTTTATTAAAACTATTGACGACGCAGTCAAATTATTATTTAATTAATATTATGTTAAAAGATTATTCTCATCCGGAAAAAATAATCCTTGTTGGTTATTTAACAATTATACTTATTGGTACTTTATTCCTTACTTTACCAATAGCAACTAGTGGTTCAGTGAATATATCATTCATTGATGCCTTATTTACATCTACCTCTGCAGTATGTGTAACAGGTCTTATTGTTACGGATACACAATTTGCATTTTCTCCCTTTGGAAAATTGATTATTCTTTTTCTACTGCAGCTGGGAGGATTGGGTTACATGACAATAAGTACTGCTCTTATGGTTCTGATCAATAAAAAGTTATCGGGTTTTGAGAGATATGCATCTCAGGATGAATTTCAAAGATTTACAATAAAGGATATAAAAAGTTTTGTTATTAAGATCATAATATTTACATTAACTTCTGAATTAATTGGAGCTATTTTACTTTTCCCAAAAATGAATGCACTTTTCAATGATTTTTGGAAATCACTTTGGTTTTCTATCTTTCATTCTGTAAGTGCTTTTTGTAATGCCGGCTTTAGTATTTTTTCACAGAATTTGATAGTATTTAAAGAAGATGTATATGTAAATATTGTTATTGCATTAATGATAATTATTGGCGGATTTGGATTTATTGCCTTAGGCAGTATTCATAGATACGTGAAAACCCGTGGAAAGGATGGTCTTTCCGTACATACAAAAATTGTTGGAATAGTTACATTATGTTTAATTATAATTCCTTTTATACTATTTATTTTCATTGAAAGGAATAATGCACTTCAGAATTTATCATTAATTGATAAATTGGCTACTTCATTTTTTCAAATTGTAACACCAAGAACAGCAGGATTTAATACACTGAATATTTCCGGACTACAACTTCCAACCCTTTTCCTTTTTATGATTTTAATGTTTATTGGCGGATCACCTGGTGGAACTGCTGGTGGTGTAAAAACAACTACAATATTTACAGTTATGTACAGTATGTTTGAGAAAATCAGAGGGAAAAACAATGTCAATATATTCTTTAAACGAATATCTGATATTGTTATTTTAAAATCATTTTTTATATTTTCACTTTCAATAATTGTTATTTTCTTTGGTGTATTTTTACTGCTGTTATCAGAAAGTAAATCATTTTTCAGTATAATGTTTGAAGTGTTTTCAGCATACGGCACTGTGGGCTTATCTTTTGGATCAGGAACTGGAAATAATTACAGTTTGTCAGGCGACTTTACAAACTTAGGTAAAATAATTATAATAATTATAATGTTTACAGGACGAGTTGGTATTATGACTGCTGCAAATGCTTTTATATTAAAAACAAGAAAAGAAACTGTTAAATATCCTAAAACTAAAATTATAGTAGGATAGGAGGAAAAATGAAACCCAATCCATTATTTGCGGTTATTGGCCTTGGAAGATTTGGGCAGTCCGTTGCCGAAAAATTAGCTGAAATGGGAATGGATGTTATTGCAATAGATAAGGATGAAGATAGAGTGAATGAAATATCTAATATAGTTAACCATGCAGTGCAGCTTAATGCAACTAATGAATCCAGTTTAAGAGAAATTGGAATGCAGGATGTAGAAATTGCTGTTGTTGCAGTAGGGGAAGATATTGCATCAAGTATCCTTATCTGTTCATATCTTAAAAATGATCTAAAGATTGAAAGAGTTATTGCAAAAGCAATAGATACAAGACATGGGGCTGTATTAAGCAAATTATCTGTAGATTCAGTAATTTATCCTGAAAGGGAATCAGGCAAGAGATTAGCTGAAAGACTTGTTTCAAAGAATATTTTTGATATAATTGATTTTTCAGAAACACATTCTTTAATGGAAATAAGAACTCCTGACATATTTGTAGAAAAAACATTAGCAGAGCTGGATCTTAGAAAAAAATACAATATAAATGTTATTGCTTTAAAGAGAAAAACCCCGACAATATCTGAAAACAGCCTTTCTTCTTTTAATGAAAAAACAATAATATCACCAAAGCCGGAAGAAATTATTATTAAAGGTGATATTTTAATAATTATTGGAGAAAAGAAAAATCTTGAAATTATAAGGAAATTGTAATACAATAGTAAAATGGAAGAAAAAAAAGAATCTGTATTAGAAACCGCTAAATTTTATTTCCTTAATCAAAAATATGATAAGGCAATTGAGATCTATTTGGAAGGAATAAAGCATTATCCTAATGATGCTGAATTATTTTTCAATCTAGGTATTGTGTATGAAAGTATTAATGATCTTGATAATGCAAAACAATGTTTTGAGAAAGTACTTAAACTTGATAAATCTTTTACTTTAGCTGATGCACATTTAAAACAGATAATTGGTAATTAAAGAGGATGTTTTGAAAAATAATTTTGAAGAATTCTTTTCCATCTTAAATATTGAAAATACAAATTATATAATTACTGATTTAAAATTCAATATTCTATCTCAAAAAGCATTTAAAAAGAATATATTGTCAGAAAAGAATAGTAATAGTTTAGAATTAATCATTAAAAATAATCAAATCAATAATAATATTATTTATTCACCGGAAATTTCAGTATTCATATTTGAGCAGAATAGCAGATATATATTCATAGATAATAAATCTATGTCAGAAGGTTTTGCAAATTATTTATTTATATTTGGAAATATGATAAATACTATAAAAGAATCCATTCTGATCATTAATGATAATCTTAGTATTGATTATGTAAATAATGTTTTTCTTTCAAGATATGGATATTCCCATGAAGATATCATGGAGGCATTATTAACTGAATTATTTCCTCCTGAATATCTTGAACTTATAGTAAAAGGGATTAAAAAGAATAAATCTGATTATTTGAATGTGGAAATGTACAACCCTAAAGGTGATACATTCCCTGTTTCAATGAAACTGATTAAATGGAACAATAAGCACCTTATAATAATTGAGGATAAAAGAGAGTTAGAATCATACAATAGAGAAATTGATGGTTTGAAGAAAATGCAAAAACTTATTTTTGATTCAATTGGACAGGGAATTGTTGTATTAAATAAGCAGGCTGAATTAATTCAATTTAATGAATTTATGGGTTACAAATATCGATTTACCAAAGATTTGATTGGTAAGAATATGTTTGAAATATTTCCGGATTTGAAAGAATTGGGAATGGACAAGGCATTTGTGGATATTATTGAGAAAAAGAGAATAAAGAGGATTTTGGGAGTAAGAAGACATTCAAGAAGAATAAACAAGGAATATGTTCAAAATTTTACTGGTTATCCACTTATTGAAAATCAAAAACCAATTGGTGTTGTTATTCTACTTGAGGATTTAACAGAAAAGACAAAGCTTGAGGATGATTTTCAATCATCACAGAGAAAAAATAAAATAATAAATAAATTAAATTCTGTATTATCTGAAAGCCTTGAATTAAATTTTGTCATTGAATCAATATGTAAGTATATTTTAAAATCTCTTGATCTATCAAATATCATTGCATATAATTCTTTTAAAAATAATATAATTAAATATTCAATAACAGCAACAAATAAAATTAATTCTATTTCTATTGTGAATTCAAAACGGATAATAAATAAAATTAGTAAAATTGGAATAAATGAACCTGTTATTATTAAAGATAAGAGTATTATCTATGATATTTTAGGAAAGAGAAGTATAAAAGAGATTGTATTTATTCCTATTTTTTCCGGTAATAATAAATTGGGATTTTTTATTCTTGAATCGAAAAAAGCATTAAAAAAGAAAGATATTAAGGGATTTATTAATGATATTGCAGATTATTCAGGACATATCATTGATAAATCGGTTATTTATGAAGAAAAGAAGGCAAATCTTCTAAAACTTGAACTTACACTGAAAATATCAAGATTAACATCTCAATCAAAAGATTTCAGTAAAACATTTCAAGGGCTGCTTAATATAATTGATAATGAAATTAATGCCGATAATAGCATTATGTTTGTTAGGGATCTTGATTACGAAACTTTTAGATCTATTGCAGTAAAAGGCAAAAGGGTTGATAAGCTTAAGAAAATGGATTTCAATATTGATAATACATTTTTCAAGAACATTGGTGAAGATACAATATTTATTGAGGATTCTCTTAAATATGGATTGAAATATCCATATTTAAAAAAGATATTCGGTGCTAAAAGAAAATCAGTTATTTGTGTTCCAGTTAAATTCAAGAATGAGATATTGGGTGTTTTTACATTTTCAAAGAGTGGTGCCAATTCATTTTCACAGGAAAATTATGATATGGTTAAAATCATTGCAGCAAGTTCTTCAACATATATAAAAAATCTTCATTTACAAATGCAAATGGAAGGTAAAATAGCACAATTATCTACTCTTTATAAAATGTCAACAAGCATAAAACCTATTATTAATTATACATTCCTTAAACGAGCCATAGTAAGTTCATTAGGTAGTATTTCAAAGGCAGATGCTGTATTATTTTTTAAAAAGATAAATAATAATTATAGTATTGAGAATGAATTTTATAATTCTATTGAAATGCGTGGAAAGATTATAAATAGTAAAATCATTCCAGAAAAAATGATTCCAAAATATGCAGGAAACACAATATTTGAAATGAATGAAGAACATAGATTTGTAAAAAAATATTTTAATGATATTCAATTCATAAAAGGATTAAGGATAAGTAATTCAAAAGAAAAAATTATTATAATGCTTGTTTATAAAAATGAAATGAATCTGAAAATCTCGGATGAAACATTTCTTGCAATAATTAACGAATTATCCATTTCTCTTGAGAATGCTGTATTATTTGATGAAAATGAAAAACGGCTTAAACAGTTTAGCAGTATAAGTGCAATTACAAAAAAATTAGCACAATTAAATATAAAAAATCTTGATGAATATTATCATTATATTGTTAATGCTGCAAAGGAACTTATTAACACAGAATATGCATCCTTGCTATTTGTAGAGAATAAGCGTCTTGTATTTAAGGCATTTGCAGGAATTAATCTAAGTATGCTTCAAAGTAGTTCTATTGCTATTGGAGAAGGTGTTGCAGGTCATGTTGTTAATTCAGGGAAACCTGTTATTGCAAATAATGTAAATAAAAATAAGTATTTCAAAAAGCTTGATATTAGCAGTATTTATGAGGTAAGGAGTTTGGTAAATATACCATTGATTTATAAGGGGAATGTAATCGGAGTACTTTGTGCTGACAATAAGATTGACGGTGAATTTGATGAAAATGATGTTAATCTTATGAAAATACTTACCAATAGCACAATTATTGCTCTTGAGCATTTTATGGATATTGAGATTGGGAAAAAACTTTCTGATATTATTTTGGATAATATTCCCAGTGGAATTATTTATATTAATAAAAGTGGTATAATTCAGCATATAAACAAAGGATTTACCAATATATCTGGATATGAACACAATGATGTTTTTAATATATCATATAGTGAAGTATTTGAGGATAATAGGAAATTGATATCTGAAGTTCTTAAAGCACCAAAATCTATGATGCGACAGGAAATTACTTTAATAAAGAAAAATAGGGATAGTATTCCATGTGGCATAAGCATAACTCCTGTTAAGTGGGATAAGATATTTGATATTGTTTGTATTATTCAGGATTTAAGCGAGATCAAGAAAATGCAGCATGAATTAAAGGAAAAGGAAAATTTGGCATTACTTGGACAAATGGCAGCAGGTATGGCTCATGAAATAAAGAATCCACTTGCAGGAATATTAACAGGACTTGAATTTCTTCATATGAAGTTAAATGAAGAAGATGATATTAAAAAGCAATCCATTGAATTGGTGATAAAAGAAGTGAAAAGATTAGATAGATTAGTGAATGATATGACATCTTTTGCTAAATCCAAAATAAAAATACTTTCAATGGTGTGTATTGATCATGTAATAGAAAGAGCAATTGAACTCACAAAAGATAAATTTAGAACAAGAGAAATAACTATTGATCTGAATTATCCTGATAAAATAAGGAAAATTGAGATAGATGAAGAGCAGATTCTTGAGGTCTTTATAAATATTATTCTCAATGCAAATCAAGCAATAAAAGATAAAGGAAAAATAAAAGTTACGGTAACACAAAATAGTAAATTGTGTAAAATAGAAGTATTCAACAATGGTCCCCTTATACCATCAAATATTATTGAAAATATTTTCACTCCATTTTTTACTACAAAAAGTGGAGGAACGGGCTTAGGATTATCAATATCATATAATATCATTAAAGAGCATTCGGGCCACTTTGAAGTAGAGAATGTAAAAGGTGGAGTAATATTTAGAATTGTATTACCCATAAAGGCAGATGAAAATGGCGAAGAATAAGATTCTTATAGCCGATAATGAAACAACTGTAAGTGTTTTTCTTAAGAAAATTGTAGAATTTGATAAATCCAATAATGCTGAAGTTGATATAGCGAATGATACCAAAACCTTCAATACATTATTATCAAAAAATATGTATTCATTAATAATCATTGATCTGTCTTTTGAAAATCAAAAAGTTACTGATTTTATTTCAAAATTCTCTTCTGAAAATCCATTTACTCAAATAATCGCTATTTCGGCAAGTATTGATGTTAATATTGCAATGTCAGCAATTAGAAGTGGTTCTTATGATTTTATTTCAAAGCCATTTTCATCCGAAACTATTATGCTTGTTGTAAAGAATGCTCTTGAGAAGCGACAGCTTCTAATGGAAAAGGAGGAATTGAATAAGGATTTAACCTCTGTTAATGATCAATTCTCAGATGCAAATAAATTAATCACACAGCAAAAGGATCAGTTAGATAATTACTTAAAGAATATGATATCAGCACTTGATAAAATGAAGAGTATTTCTATTGAAACAGGACGCGTAAAATCATTTGAAACAAATCTAAAGATAATTTCCGAGAAAATCAATGAGATATATAAACCTGTATCATTTGTTTTTATGTTATATGAAAAGAAAACAAAAAAATTAAATGTGAAAATGGAAAAAAATAATACATCTAGTTTTCCAATTGGAACACAAATTGATTATTCAGTATTTAAGAAATATTTTGGCAATAAAGGGGTATCTGTTGAAGCAAATTTAAGCAAGAACGAAAACCTAACAACAATTATTTTACCATTGGAAACCGGGAAAATGATATTGGGTCTTATAATAATGGATATTAATAAAAGCGAGTATGAAGAAGGAATGGAAGTGTTTTATGAGATTTTGAGATATATGCTGACTATATCTATGCTTAATTCAAGATTTCTTGAAGATAGCAGAAGAAGTTATCTTGAATCATTAGTTGCATTTTTGCTTCTTGAGGAAAAGATTCATAAGGGAATAAAGAAACACTCTGAAACAGTTGCTTCTATTTGTGTGAAGGTTGCTAAAGCAATGAATCTTAATGAATTGGAGATTAGGAATTTGCAATATGCAGGATTACTACATCTTATAGGTCTTATTAAAATTCCAAAATCAGAAATGACAGCAGCAAATTACTTTAATAAGGAAAATGGAATTGAGATCAAAAATGCTATTTTGGAAGGTTCTCAAATACTAACACCACTAGTATTCATGGAAGATGCGAAAATTATTATTGAGGAATTATTCGAAAATTATGATGGAAGTGGTATTCCATCAGGGAAAAAGGGCAATAAAATAATGCTACCATCAAGAATACTAAGAATTGTAGGGGATTTTTTGGCTTTTAAAAATATGTTTAAAATGAACAATTCTGACATTATTAATTATATGGAAAAAAATACCGGCAAAGAATATGATCCTGAAATATTAAAGATTTTCTTTGATCTTGTTATAAAGCATTAAATTGTTCTTACCCTTATTTTTTACATAATACAATGCTTTATCTGCCTTTCCAATAAGTTCAGAAATATTATTACCATCTCCAGGAAATAATGAAATTCCTAATGATGCTGTTATTTTATTATTAGAAGGATTTATTGGATTAAAATCATGAGTTAAAAGCTTTTCTTGCAATCTATGAAAAGTAGGAATAATATATTCTTCATCAATATCTCTCATTAAAATTATAAACTCATCTCCCCCGTATTTAGCAAGAATATCTGTTTTTCTAAATGATGAACGAATAATTTCAGCAATATGCTGTAATGCACTTGAACCAAGAAGGTGACCATTTGAGTCATTAAATTCCTTAAAATTATCCAAATCCATCATAATAATGGCAAGTTCATTGTGATTTTCCTTTGCAATCTCTATGGCATCTGATGCTGCAATTCTGAAATATGTTTGATCGTAAAGACCTGTTAATCTGTCTGTAATGGATAGATAGTATGCCTTCTCATAAAGAAGATTAAGCTCTTCCTGTTTTTCATAAATCTTATTACTTACATATTTTGATATATATACAGCAAAAATGTATATTATAATTATGAAAGCCATTTCGGGCATAGGATTAATGGGTTCAAGATATATATATGGAAAAGTGTTGATAATTGAATACTTAATGGAAGAAACAAATAATAAAAATAAAACAATAAAAGAATAAAAGTATGATTTCATACCTGAAACTATAAAAGTTGTAGTAACAATATTATAAATTAGTAAAAAGTGGAAGTGGCTTCTAATGCCGCCGGTAAGTGCAATTAAAAAAACAATATATAAAATATCAAAATCTATATGAATAAAAGAAAGATAATTAAAGTAATTTTCATCTACAGTTAATTTTCTTTTTAGAATGATATATTTATGAAATATGAGAAAAATGAGATTAATACAAAGTGCAGAAAGATTAATTACAATAAGTATTGGTATGTTCTGGAGCGGGAAATTTATGAGTACTGGCTTAAAAGTAGCTATTATAACCAAAAAACTAACAATTACAATAAGAATGAAACGCAATTTTATAAGCCAAATAAGTTTTTCTGAATATGTGTCAAATCTAATTTTATTTACTTCAACCATAATAGATATATAATAAAATGATTTTAGTGAAATGTCAATCCTATTGATTTAGATATGATTGGATTTATAATGATAGTATGTATAATATTGAAGAGATACTAAAAATATCAGATATGTACTTGAGATCAAAACTTCTTTTAAGGGGATATCTTGCTGGTATTCATCGAGTTCCATATAAAGGTATATCAGCAGAATTTTCACAGTATAGGGAATATGTTCAGGGTGATGATTTTAGCCGTTTGGATTTCAAGGTTTTTCTAAGAACAGAAAAATTTTTTATAAAGGAATCAGAAAATGAGATAAATGCTGATATTTATCTTTTTTTGGATATCAGCGGTTCAATGTCATATAACATTAAACCAGAGTATTCTAAAACGCTCTTTTTTTTAATGGCATATATAGCATTTCATCAATTGGATAACTGCGGTTATGGTTTTTTTTCAAATAAAATGCATTTTTTTAAAAAGCCAACAAGAAAAAGAACTCTTCTTACAAAATTAATCATCGATTTAAATAAAATAAAATTCAAAGGAAAAACAGATATTAAGAATTCAATTCATTATAAAGCAGATAAGATTAAAAAAAATTCAATTATCATTTTAATTTCTGACTGTGCAGATGATAGAAAAAATATTTCTCTAACACTAAAATCTTTAAAAGTAAGAGGATGTGATGTAATACTATTCCATGTAAATGATTTTTTGGAGAAAGATGAAAATGTTTTAAAAAATACTCGTCTTAAAGATATTGAGACAGATAATATAGTATCAAGCGACAATCTAAATTCAAGGTTAAGTGATTTTAATGCTTTTACAGAGTCCATAAAAAAGGATGCACTTGATGGTGGCTATGATTATATTCATTTGTTCACGAATGAACAGCCTAATATAGCTCTTGAAAAGTTTTTTAAGAGGAGAAAACAGTGAATATTGCTATTGAAAATCTTTTTCCCCTAATCGCAATATTATGTATTGCAATTTTTTTAATAGTAAGAAATCTCTTAACCGGTAAAGTAGTTTATTACCCATCAATTCGTTATTTCAAAGGCAGTAAAACAAGACAAGGGAATATTCCCGGAATGATCAAAGAAATTTTGAAATTCATTTTCTTTATAATTTTTCTTGTTTCATTGCTAATATATTTTCTAAAACCCAATATTTTGTCAAAACAAAATGAATATGCAATAATTATTATTGATAAAACCCCCTATATAGAAATTAACAATGTGCTTATAGAGAGGATTACAGATAGTTTGATGTCACAGGGAAAATATAATAATTTTCTTGTTAAAGAGATTTGTTCATCAAAGAATGAATTACTGAAAAAACAAAGGATTATTGAACAGATATTTGAAGCAAGAGATCAATATAGTGGAGAGCTATTCTTGATATCAGATAGAGAATATAATAATAATTGTTTTTCTCTGATTAAGACAAAATCAAATTTTCCCGAGATTATGATTACTGATATAAAGAATATAATAACTGTTTATTCTAAAATAGATACAATTATTAATTTTGAATTGTTTCTGCATAATGCTCAGGTTTTTAAAAAATATGTTGAACTTAATAAAGGTATAAACAGCATAACTGTATCCTATGAAGGATTTTTCAATAAAATCATTGCTCATTATGATACTTTGATTATACCTGAAAAAATACAATTACAATCAATTATGGTAAATGATAAAACAAATAATAATTTCATTAGAAAAATTCTAAAGGTGCTTGGCTATAAACATTCAAAAAATGGGGAAATTACAATATCATATGAGGATGACATTAAAAAAGGTATTGTGATCTCACAGTATGGTGATACATATGTTAAAAAGGGAGATAGGAGTTTTTTATCAGTAAATAATAACATTCCAATAGATTTAGAATTTTCTCACTTGAAGTTTAAGAAAATCACAATAAATAAAGGTAACCCAGTTATAATGTCATCATTTGGGGAATGTATAATAAGCAATGATGATAATAGGTTTTACATTAATATACCTGCAGATACGGGACTTAGTAATTTATTCCTTTTGCCGGAAACAGTTATTCTATTTGATATACTTATAAGTGATTATAATGAGCATATATATGAAAATTCTTTACTTGCATATAGAAGTGATATTATTAATAATAATGATTATAGTTATTCTGCTGAATATGAACATCCTTCCCGCAATATTGAACATATTTTTCTATATATTGCCTGTATTGCATTTATTCTATTTACATTGATCTCAATATTGTAATAAATGTCCCCATCAATTGTAGGAGCATATTCCGAATAATTTGAGGAATGTATTGAGCAGGAGTAATTCGAGGAATATGTTACAAAGAACTTTTATTTCTTCCTGACATGCCTATGGCATGTTACCTCACACAACCAAATAAATGAACTGCTGCGAGTAGTAAGCATACAAAGCGGTTATCAATGATGTACATTCCGAATAAATTGAGGAATGTATTACGCATTGTAATTTGAAGAATATATTCATCTTCTTTCTTGTCCTGCCCTGAGTTAATCGAAGGGTCCTCCTCCGCTATTCGTATTCTTATGTGTAATAGAGGGGACATTGTTTTTGGTAATCACACATTCCATATTATTATGCTTGAATTACTATATATTTCTATTATAATTAATAATTATGAAAAAGATGTTAATGCATATTTGTTGTGGTCCCGATTCAACTTATGCTTATGAGTATTTTAAAAGGAATTATGCTGTTACAGGATATTTCTATAATTCAAATATTGATACAGAAAATGAATTTGAAAAAAGATATGAACAGGCATTAATTGTATCAAAGCATTATAATTTTGCTTTAATAAAAGGTGAATATCAAACATTAATGTTTGATAAGGCGGTAGAGGGTTATGAGAATTATGAAGAAAGGTCAGAGCGATGTATAATTTGCCATAAACTAAATTTGAAACAGACTGCATTAATAGCAAAAAAATTGGATATGGATTGCTTTTCAACAACGCTTACAATTAGCCCTCACAAATTAGCCGAGAAAATTAATATTTTAGGGCAGGAATTATCTCAAAAATACGATATTGAATATATTGAGACAATTCTGAGAAAAAACAATGGATTTAAGAGATCAATCACTATATCAAATGAATTGAATTTATACAGGCAGAATTATTGCGGATGTAAATTTTCAAGGAGAAAAAGTGGATAAAGAAAAGAAGTATTTTAATTTTTTGAGGAAACTTGAAGATTGTATGGGATGTGAGATGAGAAATTTTGGTTCTCCTGTTTTTTCTGGTAATCATATGCAGGAAATGATGATTATCGGATATGAACCTGAAAGTCATAATGTTCATATTAGTTCTGAACTTATAGCAAAGACATCCAGTTTGTTAACATTATATGAAAAAGAAATCAAATATGGTGCCTATATTACATATTTATACAGATGTTCTCTTCAAATTCATGGAAAAATGAGAGATGAAGGAAAGAAAAATTGCAAAAAATTTCTTAAAGAGGAATTATTAATTATTCAACCTAAGTATGTGATTATTTATGATGAAAGGGTTATTGAAGAAATTTGTGATGAACCGAAAGAAATTATAAAAACACAAAAATATCCCTGCAAAAGTAAAATTTTCGGATTTGAAACTTTAATTTATTTTATTAAGTAATGATACTATTTGAACGGATTACAACTTATAATCGGAAAGAAATTTCTAACTTTATTCTTGAAGTATTTAAACAGTATAATATTTATAATAAAATAAAAAATCACTCAATTATTCTTATTAAACCAAATTTACTTTCAATATCAGATAAACAGGAAGCAGTAACATCACATCCACTTATAGCTGAAATTATTATTGATGCTCTTAAACCATATTACAAAGGCAAAATCATTATTGGTGATGGAGCAGCAGCATCGTATCTTGATATGAAAAAAATATTTATAGAAACGGGTTATGATGATATTGCTAATAGAAATAATATTGAATTAAGGAATTTTAATACGGATAAACATATGGAAATCAATGGTATAAAATTAACATCATTATTAAAGAAAAAGCCATTCATTTTCAATATTGCGAAATTGAAAACACATATGCTGACTACAATGACATTATCAGTAAAAAATTTATATGGTCTTGTTCCTTCCAAATACAAAATTCTTTATCATTCACAACATTCAGATCCTAAATCCTTTTCAGAATTTACTGTAAAGATATTCAAAGCAGTATGTCCACAGTTCAACATTGTAGATGGAATTATTGGAATGGATGGGAATGGTCCTTCAAATGGAAGAATTGTAGAACCTGGGATTATCGCTGTCTCGGATAATGGTTTTGCATTGGATCATTTTCTTTGTGATTTTACTGACATTTCAATTGAAAAGATCCGATATTTAAAATTTGCTATTGAAAAAGGATATTACTTGGGTTCATATAAAATTGAAAAGGATTATAATAAGTTTCCTTATGAATTACCCAGTTCAAACAGATTTGAACTGATTAAAAGGGTAGCGGATAATAAATTTATTAAAAAGCTTGTAATAAGTTATCCGCAAATCAGGAATAGCACATGTAGAAAATGTATGAATTGTTATAATATATGTCCGGAAAATGCAATAATCATTAAGAATGATTTTCCTTTTGTAAGACAAAGAAAATGCATTGCATGTTTCTGTTGTATTGAGGTTTGCCCTTATGATAGCATTCCTTTAAAAAAAGGATTTATAGAAAAGGTATTTAATGTTTAGAAGACAATTGATTTATAAAATTGTTTTGTTTTTAACAAACAGATTAAGCAGAAGGAAATTTATTCTTGTTGGAAAAATGATTTCACTTATATATTACGCATTCGGAATAAAGAGCAAATCCATTATGAAAGAAAATCTGAAACATAATCATATCAAATTTTCAATAAGATTATATTTGAATTTTGCTCATTTTCTATGTGAGAATATTTACCTATTATCAAATGAACTTGATGAGAATATATTTGAACTGCATAATATTGAGTTATTTAATGAAGCAGTGAAATCGGGTAAAGGCGTTATGCTGCTTTCATTTCACTATGGTGGATGGGATGTTTCCGGACAATTGCTGGCAAAATATGGATATCTAATCAATGTCATTTATGAAAACAAGAAAGAATGGATATATGAGTACCTTGACAAATTAAGAAAAAAATATAATACAATATTAATTAATCGAGATTCTCCTGTAAAAATATTCTTAGAAATACTAAGTAGAGGAGAAGTTTTAATTGTCTTTATTGATCAACAATCTGATAATCTTGCACTCAAAACAGTGAAATTTCTGAATATTTCAAAAGCAGTACCTTCTGGATGGTATAAATTATTAAGGGTATCAAAAGCAATTCCGATTTTTTGTTATTCAATTTATAAAAAATCAAAATATCACCTTTATTTTATTGATTCATCAAAATATAGATTTGAAGATTACTATAGTAATATTGACAAAATTATAAGAAAGGATATTTACCAATATGACTTTTATAATAAAATATGGAAAGATATTTCTATTTAGTTTATTTCTAATATCATGTTCGGGATTTACCGATAAAGCAGGAAATGAGCAAAAAAGAGATATAATTATTAATGCAGAAATTGATGCATTCAGGGACTCCATTCCTGATTATTCCTTAAATGCGGATACTATAATTGTATTTGATGATTCCTTAATTATGATGGGAATAGATTATATACGGCAGAATGATAGTACAGATATACGGCTTTTATCAGATTCTTTGATCAAAATCAATAATACTTTGATATTTTCCGGAAATGTAAGAGTGCATATGGAGGATTCAATGATTCTATATACTGCACGACTCTATTTATATCCTGATAGTAATATTGTGCAATGTTATGATTCATTGCTAATTAAAAAGTTAAATGATATAATGAAAACAAAAGGATTTATTAGTGATATGGATTTTCTTAAGATTGAATTTATAAACCCGCTAATTATGTATAATGAATAAAATACAATATTTCTTATTATGCATATTAATAATACCTGTTTTAATTAATGGTTATGTATTGGAATCAAATAGGACAGTGATAAAGGGTGATAGTGTATTTATGTATGAAGGAGTAAGTTTGAAAAGTGGTTCATATCATCTGATAATTGATTCAGCATATATGCTAAGAAATGATTCAATTGTTATAATGCCTGTAGAATTTATTCTGACAAGTGGAGATTCTCTTAAAGTAAATGCAGAGAAAGGATACTATAGTATTAAAGAAAAACATTTTATTTTAAATAATCAAAAAACAGAAACTGATGCATCAATTATATATTCTGATATTGCAGAAATATTTGTTAAGGATAGTTTACATATTTTCTATAATAATCTAACAGCAAATTTTAATGGAGGAGAGGAATTGAAATCTGATACTTTAATAATTGACAGAAGAGAAGATTATTTGAAAGCAATAAATAATGTAAATTTGATTAGTATTAATGGTGATTTTACCATAAATGCCGGATTGTTTGTAAGAAATAATCCTGATTCATTTGAATTTTTCATTGATTCTGTTACTATAGAAGGAGATGAGTTTGTTCTTTATACTGATTCAATTGCTAATTATACCAATCTTGATTATATGATATCACCTTTTAATAATACAATTGTTAGCACGGATTACAATATTAACGGAGATACCCTATATGCATATATCCGTAATGATTCATTGGTATCAGCAAATATGTTTGAAAATATTGTATTTTTTGGAGAAAATGATGATAGAACAAATGAACTTTCATGTAATGAGATGATAATTACTTTTGATAATGGAAAAATCAATGAAATACAATTTAAAGAGATTAATAATGCAAAATTAATAATAAAAGGAAAAGAAGAAGATGATATTGAAAAAAATGTTGAATAGTGATAATTATTGTTATTATCTTTTCTTGCTCCGTCACACAAGTAAACGGATGAACTGCTGCGAATTGCAAGCATACAAATCGGTCAATCGCAGATGCTCATCCTTTTTCTTGTCCTTCTCCGCAGAAAAGATATATTCTGAATAATTTGAAGAATACATTGATTTTCTTTCTTGTTTGTCATGAGCTTGTAGAATGCTCCTTCTCCGCGGATATTTATAACAATTTAAATTGTCAATAAGATAAAAGGAAAAGAAGATGAAATTAAAAGCAGATAATCTGAGTAAAAGTTATGGGAATAAAAAAGTAGTAAATGACCTGAATATAGTTGTTGAAACAGGTTCAGTAGTGGGCTTATTGGGTCCAAATGGAGCAGGAAAGACAACAACATTTTACATGATAACAGGTATGATAAATTCAGATGGCGGGAATATTTATTTTGATGATATTAATATAACAAATGAACCAATGTACAAAAGATCAAGAAGAGGAATTGGATATTTACCTCAAGAATCATCTGTTTTCAGGAATTTAAGTGTTGAAGATAATTTAATGGCAATATTGCAAATGATTGGTATTTCAGAGAAAGAACAAAAAAGGAGAGAAGAATCTCTTCTTGAAAGATTGAAAATAGGGCATTTAAGGAAAAGAAAATCATCAAAATTATCAGGAGGTGAACGAAGAAGAGTTGAAATTGCCCGTGCATTAACAGTGAATCCTTCCTTTCTTCTTTTGGATGAACCATTTACAGGAATTGATCCAAAAGTTAGACAGGATATTCAGGGTATTATAAGAGAACTTGCATCAGATAATATTGGAGTAATTATAACAGATCATAATGTAAGGGAAACCCTTGAAATAATTGATATTGCCCATATAATATATGAAGGCAATTTGCTTATAACAGGAACTGCCGAAGAACTTATAAAAAGCGATAAAGCAAGAGAATTATATCTTGGAGACAAATTTAGAATATGAAGCACTCACAGTCATTACAAAACAAATTGGAGCAGATACTTAGCCCGCAATTATTAGAATTGTTGAAAATCTTGCAAATGCCGCGTCTTGAACTGCAACAATTAATCAGGCATGAAATTGAACAGAATCCATTTCTTGAAGAAGAAATGTCTGAAGATGATGATGAATCTGAAACTACAATCAAGGAGAAAGAGGAATCTAAATCAGATAAAAAGGATGAAATTGATTTTGAATATTTTTACCATGATGATTGGAAAAAACCTGGCATTGATTTTTCAAAAAAGAAAAAAGAACATGAAAACTTTAATCCTGTTGATATATATTCCGAGCCAATAAGTTTTAAGCAGCATTTATTAACACAGGTTCATATAAAATTTGGAAATCATCTTGAAATGGAAGTTGCCGAATTTATTGTAACATCCCTTTCAGATGATGGTTTTCTGAAAGTAGATCATGAAAATGAAGAGGAAAACATTGAAAATGTAATTATTAAGACATTTAATATTACTCATAAAAATTTTGAAAATATTTTGGATAGAATCAGATTATTAGACCCTATAGGAGTAGGGAGCAGGAATGTTAGAGAATGTTTTCTAACACAACTTAAATATAAAAAAATGACAGATACTTTTGCATTTACAATTATCAATGATTTTTATGATGATTTTCTTAAAAATAAAATGTATAGAATTTCGAATAAAATAGATATTAGCAATGATGAATTTAAAATTGCAATTGAGGATATAAAGAAACTTAATCCTAAACCGGCAAACGGTGAATGGGGCAAGTCATCTAATTATATTGTACCGGATATTTTAGTGAGAAAGCAGGGAGATGAATTTATTCCTGAAATAAACAGCAATTATTTTCCAGAGGTTCATTTAAATAAAAGATACCTTGATATATTGCAGGGGAAGAATAAATTGACCAAAAAGGAAGAAAAATTTCTTAAAAAACGCTTAAATAGTGCAATTTTTCTTGTTTCTGGTATTAATAAAAGGAATAAAACATTACTTAATATTTCTGAACGGATAATTATGCTTCAAAAGGAATTTTTTCATTTTGGTATTTCCGCCTTAAAACCTATGGTATTACAGGACATTTCTAACTATTTGGGGATTCATGAATCAACGGTTTCAAGAGCAACTTATAGAAAATACATTGATACGGCAAAGGGTATATTCCCATTCAAGTTTTTCTTTTCCCGCTCAATATTAACAGAAGAAGGTAATACATCATCAACAAATGTTAAGGATATAATTAAAAAGGTGATTGAAAAAGAAAATCAAAGAACACCATTGACTGATCAGAGAATTGTAGATATTCTAAAAGATCAATATAAAATTATGATTGCAAGAAGAACAGTGGCAAAATATCGCGAAATAATGGATATATTGCCTGCAAGTAAGAGAAAAAAATACTTTAAGGAGGTAGAATGAAATCAATTGTTATAACAACATTGATATTTCTAACTGCATTATCTCTTTTTTCATTAACTATAAGAGATATACAATATACAGAGGACTCATCAGGTGATTCTCCGTATATTGATCAAACAGTAACTGTATCGGGGATTATAACCCGGGTTTATGGGACAGATGTTTTTATTCAGGATACATTCGGCATATTTGAATGGAGTGGAATACAGTTATTTAGTCTTGGCAGTGGATTTAATGAAGGTGATTATATAACAGTAACAGGACTTGTTACTGAGTACTATAATAAAACGGAAATAAAGGATATATCGGACTATACTGTTCATTCCTCAAATAACATTCTGCCTGCTCCTATAAATATAAGCACTGCTGCTTTGGGTGAAAGTGTACCTGACACTGCCAAAGAAAAATATGAAGGTGTTCTTGTAATTGTAGAAAATGTAGGAGTTGTATCAACTCAGGATAGATATGGGGATTGGGAAATTGATGATGGCAGTGGTGAATGCTGGGCAACTGAAAGCGATTATGCAGAATATTCCTATACACCTGTAATTGGAGATAGTTTGATTTTTCTTACAGGAGTGGTGGACTATGATTATGGTGATTTTAAGATCATGCCATCTAGTGATAAAGACATTCTCAAATCCCTTGATGGCAGTGGAGGAGCAAGAATAAATCCTAAGTATTGTGATAATAATGAACTTGTTAATTTCCGTATTGATATTTTTCCAACTGTTGACAGTACTTATGGTGTGATAGATTTTGTCAGGGTAAGATTTGATGTTGATTCGTTAATGGATTCGGTAAATATTATCAGTAATGTTGATTCTATGATTATTAATAAGGATTCTTTAAATAGCAGAATCACATTTGATATTTATGATGCTCATTTAATTGATACAATATCAGTATATGTTGAAAAACTATATTTTGATGGACCTGATACATTTACTGTTTACACGGGCTTGTCGCCTTCATATTTTGCATATATTAATGAATTTCCAATAATTAATATAATGCCGGATATTGAAATTACAAATATAGAAGAGGTGCAGAAAACAACTGATGGATATAAATCAATTTATTTAAATGAAAGTGTAACAATTAAGGGTATTGTAACAGGACCATCCTCTATATTTTCTCCAACATCAACTTCAACGGGATTTTATATTCAGGATGGAACAGGAGGAGTGAATATATATTCTGGTAATGATGCAATGAATAGTAATTTCAAATTGGGTATGGAATTACTAATAACAGGTACGGTTGAAGAGTATAATGGTTTAACCGAGGTTAAATACTCTTCACCTGAAACAGATATTATGATCATTAATGACACTTTAGCTATTGTTGAACCAAAGGTCTTGATAAATTCGCAGGGTGTTAATGAACTTAATGAGGGTTCTCTGCTTGAAGTGCAGTATGGAAAGGTAATAACTGCTCCCGTTACTTTGGGAAGCGGCAAAAACTTCCAGATACTTAATGGGCAGACAATTATTGATGTAAGAGCAGATGAAAAAACAGATCTTTTTAATAGTAATCTAATGAAGACAATAAAGCCAGGTTTACTTATTAATGTAATAGGTATTGGAGGACAGTATGATACTGAGGAACCATACTCATCAGGTTATCAATTACTTGTTCGTTTTATGGAAGACATTGAACTTGTAGAGAATGAGGAGGACTCAACATTATCTGTGGCTGTTTTTCCAAATCCAGTATCATTTGAAAGAGGAGAGACAGCAAGAATTGAAATTGAATGTCTTAATAATGAACGAATAACAGCAAGAATATTTGATATGAATGGGAGATTAATAAAGGTCATTGCTGAAAATGTTCCGGGTTCAACTACAATTATCTGGGATGGGAAAAATCATGCCGGTGCACCTGTGAATATTGCTTCCTATATACTTGTTGTTGAGAAGATTACTTTTGGTGGAAAAGTAATCAGAATAATAAAACCAATTATTGTTACAACTGTTTTGAACTGATAGGGGTCAAATATGAAAAAAAATATAATAACTATCACACTTATTCTTTTTGCCTTATTGTCATTTGCAGCATTTGAATATATACCCGGTAATGTGAAAGTAAAATCAATGAGGTATTGCACAAGTTCACTATTAATGGGAATTGAAAATGCAATGATCAATCCGGCATCAATAACTGCAACAAATATTTCAGATATATCATTATCCTATGAAAATCTTTATGGATTTACACATTCATTTGCCTTATCTGGCTCGTATATGACACAGTATGGCGTTATGGGAGCAAAATTCAGCGAGTATTTTGTTCTTGGTGATTATGCTAATAGTGATTCAATTATCTCAACAGGAACAAGGATGCATACAGAGAGAATAGTTAATATAACATACGGCATTCCACTTGCAAATGTTTTAAGTTTCGGAACCAATATTAATCTTTTGTACTTAGAGCAGATTGATAATGGAAGTAATATTTACTATACAGTAGATATGGGGCTTATTGGAACAATTTATAAAAGATGGAATTTGGGGATTGCAGTAAAAAATATTACAAACTCGTATATTGCAGGAATTATGACTTCAAATAGATATTACATTGAGAGAGTGGTTAATGCAGGCATATCATTTGAACCATATGATAATTTTATTACATCTTTTGATGTTTCTAAAAGTGCTGGCTGGCCAACTTCATTTGGCAGTGCGGTGAATTATGAAATTGTGGAGGATGTTTTCATTGTAAGATGTGGAGTAAGATCATTCCCAATAGAATATTCCGGCGGGTTTGAGATTATATTGAATAAATTTTCAATTGATTATGGATACTCTGCAAATCAATATGTAAATGGCATACATTTAATACAATTAAATTATAACTTCTGAGGTGATTTATGAAGAGAATATTAACAGTTTTCATATTATTAATACTTTTATTACCTGTATTTGCAGAAAAGATTGATATTAATAATATGTCTCTTGATGCTATTGATACTCTAATGATTCCTGATGAAGTTATAAAAAACATAAAACAGTATGTTTTTGAACATGGGGAATTAAAGAGTATTTACGAACTTAATAAAATAGAGGGAGTTGATGCGGAAATATTTGATATTCTAAAACGAAAAATTTCAATTTATCCCGATACTACTCTTGACAAAACCTCAATATATATTGTACGGCTGCAAGAACGATTAGCATCTGAAGAATCACCAACACAGGGTGCTATGGATGTATGGGAAGATATGCTTATCAATAAAATGAATATAAATAATGCAACAATAAATGATCTTTTATTAATACAGGGTGTAAATATAACAGATGCAGTTGCAATATTAAATAGTAGAAATCTTCTTGGGGATTTTTCATATGATAATCAAATAAGACGCTCACCCGGATTAACACATTATTCTTGGACAAGATTAAGAAATTATATTGCATATAATGATAATGATGATTGGAAATTCTCAGGTTATTTTAGAACAAATCTTGATATGTCAAATGATGATACTTATAATTATATATCTTATACAGGTCTTAAATATTCTATTATAAGTGCAGTAGATGAATTAGAAATTGCTCCACCGGGAACCTCAAATACCAGGGATCTACTTCTTGATGCTGGAATGAGTGAGCAGGATATTGGAAATATAAGATTGAGAATGTTAAGTGAGGTTCTGCAGCTTGACAGCTTGGAAAAGGATGGTGATATTTCCAGTAAATTACGCTTCAGATTTGGGAATTATATTAATGCAGGCGGTGTCTTAACAAAATTTGCAGGTAAGGAAGAATACAAATATAAGGGATATGTTAATTTCACAAATCTGGGTTTTATTGAAAATATCTTTTTTGGAAATTATAGAGTTAGTATTGGACAGGGATTATTAATGGACAACTCTAATGAATATAGAGCAAGAAGATTTGATATTATTAAGGGTTTATTTCCTGATGTAACACAAAATTATAGTACTAAATTAACGGGTTTATCCTTTAATGGAAATATTGGAAGAATGAATTTCCTTGCCTTTGGAAGCTCTGATAATAGAAATGCAATCTTGAATCCTGATGGTTCGGTCAATATTCTTCTTCTACAAAACACATTTATTGAAGAATTTTCGGAGAATGTGAATGAACGATTATTTGGTGGAAGATTAGCATTTGATCTTGGAAATGTTTTTGGCTTACCTTTATCAACGGAAATTGGAGTTAGTGGTTTTAGATCTGCTTATGATAAGCATATTATTAGAGATACACTTGTACTAGATATTCCATATGATAAAGATAATATTTCTACACCGGTCTATACTGATGGTTTTACAGGTAATGTAAGAGATGTTTTTAGTTGTGATTTCAGAACAGATTTCAGGAATATATCTTTTGAAGGAGAAATAGCAAAACAAAATAATGCTTATGCTTATATTCTACGGTCTGATATGATATTTAATAATTTTTATCTTAAAACAATATTCAGGCATTATGATGTAGGATTTGATAATCCTTATGCAAGACCATTATCGGAACAGAATAGATTTGATGATACTGCTTTTGAAAAAGAATATAGATTGATTGATCCTATTTTGACAATGATTACCGATGATCCAAGACCAAAACCCGAAGAGGGTATATATTGTGAAACTCGTTTTCGTATTTCTGAGAAATTAACAATTACAAAAGCATATATTGATATATGGAAAACAATGGATTATAATTTACACAATTATAGATTTCAGGGAGAAATTGAATATAGACCTGTATTTCCTATAAGAATTAGATTGAAACAGAAAATTCAGGAGAAAAATCTGTATAAAAGTGTGGTCTCTACACATTCTTTTACTAATGAAACAACGCTAAGGATATTTACCATATTAAGTAATAATAATTATCTTAATTTTGAAGCTCGGTATGGCAGGGTTAATTTAACAACATCACTAAAATTTAAAGAAGATAATATTATTGATGGAACATATGTAAATGGTTCATTTGAACATAGAATTACTGATTACTTCTCGGTTTTGGGTGGTATAGCAGCATGGAAAACGGATGGAATGAGTCAATGGATATTTGAAGATACTGGAATTGACTTTCTCTATGGAGATGGCTTAAAATATTACATTACAATGATAGACCGTGTTTCCAAAAATGTTTCTATTAGAGCAAAAGCATCTATGAAAAATCAGGATATACCAATGTATGGGATCTATAATCCTGAAAGTGAATATAGATATGAAAACGGTGATTTTATGTTAATAAGAGATTTTGCTGATTATAAACAAATATTCAATCTGTCAATGCAGCTTGATATAAGATGGTAGGAGGAAAAATGAAAAAACTTTTTTTCATTGCATTAACTTTAATAATGGCTCTTTTTGTATTTAGTTATGGCTTTATGAATTCAGAGGAGATAATTGGTGACATAGTATCTCCAATAAGTGCATATTCCGGAGGAATGGGGAATGTGTGCTTTATTGCAGATCCGATTATAAATCCTTCTCTGCAATTATATGGAGGGCAATATAATATCAGAATTGGATTTGGAGCAATGAACTACAGGGAATCAAGATCTCAATATATATTTGATTCTTATGATAATAATATTGGGGAAAAAACATTATATGATAATTCATATTATTATGGAGAACCATATTTTATTGGTGCATATATACCTCTCTCAAATTTTGGTGTATATATTGGATATGAAAATTTGTATAGCAGGGACTACAATTATAATAAAATATTCAGGGATGCTTACTATGTAACACTTTATACTGATAATTATTCCATTGAAGGGAATATAAATTCATATTTTATTTCTGCATCATTTAATTTAATGGGTTTTACCTTGGGCGGCAATTTTTCTATTCTTCAAGGAGATGCCTCAACAAAATCCAATATTGTATATGTTGATCCATCAGAAACAGATTCAATGCTGAGTATTAGTGAACAGTACTCGGGTTTAAAAGGCGGTTTTGCTTTATCTTATAATTATATTGATAGATTAAGTGCAACTGTCTTTTACCATTTACCTACAATTGTGATAAGCGAAAGATCTATTGATATAATTGCATCTGATACGATCTCTACAGCAGATAGGCAGGATGGTTTTATACCTTCCATATTTGGATTGGGTATTAAATATACCCCTATTAATCTAAGACCTGTTTCATTACTTGCTGAAGCAATTTATGAAAGATGGTCGGAACTTAATGGTGAATATATGGAATATAATGATGTTATTAAGTATCATATAGGTATTGAACATAAAATGACAAAGGATTTCACTACATTATATGGAGTCATATATGAACCATATAGGAAAAACAATCATGTTGTGGATGCTGGTTTTACAGCAGGTGCAGTATATGAGATTAATAATATTGATTTTGTTTTATCTACTCAATATATTCAGAATGAATATGAAAATAATAGTATTATATATAAAAATAGATATATAAAAATGAATTTTGATGTTTCAATGACATTTTAACAAGGGAGGTAAATATGAAAAAACCATTGTTCATAATTATACTTCTCTTAGGTGCATTTACATTAATTATATGCGAGGATATTGTTCCTTTTTATGATACCGAAGGTATTGCTGTGATTAATAAAACGGATTATGTGCCTAATATGATAAAACTCTTTGATAGTGCAGAAAATAGTATTCAGGCAATGATCTATCAGGTAAGGTATTATGAAAAATACCCTGATGGTGTTAATAGGCAAATGTATAAAGCATTGATTAGAGCAGCCGAAAGGGATGTAAAGGTGCAGATCATTGTAGATCAATCATCATGGAATGTATCATCAACACTGAAAAATGAACAATTTGCCGAATATATGAAAGCAAATGGTGTTGAAGTATATTTTGACCCGGCAGATAAAACAACGCATACAAAGGTTGTTATTGTGGATTCTCTTTATACTGTTATTGGTTCAACTAATTGGAGTTTTTATGCATTTGAGAAAAACAATGAATCCGCAGTTATTGTAAAATCTGAAAAGCTTGCTCTTGATTATGTTGATTATTTTCATCGTCTTCTTGAATTTTCTACTGTAGAATTGACTATCCCAAGGTAAGGAGAAACATATGAAAAAGATAATAATAATTTCAATTATTTCATTATTAGCAGTTATATTATTTGCAGATATAACCATTGAAAATGATATTGAATATATGGATGCTGATGGTGTTTATCCGATTAATAACAGGGATTACACACCTAATGCAATAAAACTCTTTAGAAATGCTGAAAAGACAATCCATATATTTATGCTGTCAGGCGGTTATTATCCCAATTATCCCAGCGGTGTTAATAGACAAATGTATCAAGTGTTATTTGATGCAGTTAATAGAGGTGTTGAGGTTCAAATAGTACTTGATCAGGCGGGCTATAATCCTGGTCAATCATATGGAAATCTTGCACTTGGTGAATTTTTAAGAAGCGGCGGCATTGATGTCTATTATGATGATCCTGATGAGACTGTACATAGTAAAACACTTATCATTGATTCTCTTTACACCATTGTCGGCTCTACCAACTGGAGTTATTGGGCTTTGGATAAGAACAATGAATGTTCAGTAATAATTAGGTCTATTGGTATTGCTCTTGAATATGAAAAATATTTTGATTATATTATGTCAAAATCATTTTCAAAAATAACAGTTATTAAATAGGAGTTTTTTATGATTAAGAGAATATTTGTAATAATATTAATGATTTCAATAGTAATACCTGTTTTTTCAATGAAAGTTATAATTTTGCATACAAATGATATAAAGGATGTTTTTCAATCAAGGGGTGCAACCTTTATAAATCCGGATTTCCCTCCAATGCTTGGTGGAGTGTATTCATTTGCTACGGCAATTAAATGGGAAAGAGAAGAGGCACAGAAAGATGGAAATATTTTACTTCTCTTTGATTCCGGTAATTTTGCAATTAAACATATTGAACATGATTCTGTTTCATTAAGTAGGGCAATTACGGTTTTTAATGAATTAAAATATGATGCTGTGAATCTTGGTATTGATGAGATATCATCAGGAGCAAAATTTATTGAAAAGAATTTTGCTAATTTCAATATGCCTGTTCTTATGTCAAACATTGATTTCATTGATAGTGATATTGGGCTTAAGGATTATATTATTATTGAAGAAAAGGGTGTTAAGATTGGGATATTTGGACTTACAACGGAATATTCTGTTTTTGATCTAAGAAAACATATATTAAAAACAGTTAAAATTGAAAAGGAAATTAAAACAGCAGAGGCACTTGTTAATATATTAAAACAGAATAAATGTGATATTATTATAGGATTAACATCAATTGGTTTGGATCATGATTTTTCATTGGCTGATAAGATAGAGGGCATAGATATTATTTTGGGTGGATATGATGGAAAAGGAATGAGAAAGGCAGTAGAATCACCCGGGAATCATACAATAGTATTTAAGGGTTATGGAGAATTATCATCCTATGAGAAAATTGTACTTACACTTGATGATATTAGTAATATTAGATCATATACTTCGGAATCAGTAACATTATTTGAGGAAGCATTTCCTCCAGATCTGAATATGGAAAAACTATTAAAAACATTTAAGTAAGCCAGGAGGAGGCATTATGGCAGAAACAATAAAGAATTTTATTAATGGAAAATGGGTTGATGCAAAAAGTGGTGATACATTTGAGACCCGTATGCCGGCAAAGTGGAATGAAGTATTAGCAGTAGTTGCAAAATCAGACAAGGAAGATGTTGATGAAGCAGTAAAAGCAGCGAAAAAAGCATTTAAAAAATGGAAAAAGGTCCCTGTAGCAAAGAGAGGAGAACTACTTGGAAAAGTAGGGGACATAATGGTTGAAAGGAAAGAGGAACTTGCACAATTAATGGCAAAAGAAATGGGTAAGATCATTAGTGAATCAAGAGGCGATGTTCAGGAAGGTATAGATACTGCCTATTATGCATTTGGTGAAGGTAGAAGATTCTTTGGAAAAACATCCCCATCAGAATTGCCCAATAAAATAAATATGACATTTTTAAGACCAATAGGTGTTGCAGGAATGATATGTCCTTGGAATTTTCCCGTTGCAATTCCAACATGGAAAATGTTTCCTGCATTACTTTCAGGAAACACACTTGTTATTAAACCTGCATCAGATACACCATTAATGGTAGCCAAACTATTTGATATAATGATTGAAGCAGGTATTCCTGATGGAGTAATTAATTTGGTTAATGGTCCAGGTTCTGCTGTTGGGAATGCGATTTTGGAAAATCCTGATATTGGAGTTATTTCATTTACCGGTTCATCAGAGGTAGGCAAGCATATTGCATCAGTTGCAGGACAGAGTTTGAAAAAGGTATCATTGGAACTTGGTGGTAAAAATGCACAAATTGTTATGGATGATGCGGATATTGATCTTGCAGTTGATGGAGCATTATTTGGTGCATTTGGAACAGCAGGTCAAAGATGTACTGCAACTTCAAGAATAATTATTCATGAAGCCGTTCATGATGAATTTGTTGAAAAATTAAAAAACAGAGCAGAGAAAATGAAAATAGGAATGCCATGGAATGAAGATACTGATCTTGGACCGGTTATTAATGAATCTGCCTTGAAAAAGATACATTCCTATACGGAAATTGGAAAGAAAGAGGGTGCAACATTAATTACAGGCGGCGAGCAGTATAAAGAGGGTGAATGTGCAGGTGGATGGTTCTATAGACCTACAATATTTACAAATGTAAAACCATTTTCACGACTTGAACAGGAAGAGATATTTGGTCCTGTTCTTTCAATTATTAAAGTAAAATCATTTGATGAAGCAATTGAGGTTATTAATGATGTTCAATATGGTTTATCTTCATGCATATACACAAAAAACATTAATAATGCAATGCATGCTGTTGAGGATATTGATTCAGGTATTACCTATATTAATGGTCCAACTATTGGTGCGGAATGTCATATGCCTTTTGGTGGAGTTAAATCAACAGGTAATGGACATAGAGAAGGCGGATGGACTGTTTATGAAATATATACTGAACAGAAAACGGTATATATTGATTATTCCGGAAAACTTCAAAAAGCACAAATTGATACAAGTATTGAAAAATAGAAAAAGGGGAGAATCTTTTCTCCCCTTTTTTCCCTATCTTCCTTTTAATTTCTTTCTTGATATTATTCCAAATCTAATTTGGTATCCAACATTTTCTTTTTGCAACAATTATAATATTTACAATAGGCATATTCGTGATTCGCGATTCGCGATTCGCGAATCGCGAATCACGGAAAAAGCATGATTGTATTTTTTCTACAATGAAATCAAAAAATATTTCGTATAAAATAAAAGCAGAAAAATATGGTATTTTCTATAACAATTAATCGGTTTTCACAGATATTACACATAGAAATCTTGGCATATGTAAACAGAAAAATAGGGAAGAATATTAAGAACAGGTATTGACCTATCCCTATGAATACAATAATATAATATAGTAAAATGAAAAAGGCAAAATTACGAGCGGTGTTTATGAATCAAATATCTAAGATGGATTCCTGCCCTTCCACCACAGTAGATTTACAACGCAGGAATGACAACATAGGAGAAGATGAGTAATATAAAAATGAGATTTATTTTTAGTAATAACGTGTATGTTTTATAATATTAATATCTTTTTATAAGGAGTATATATGAAAAAATATTTAGTTTTATCAATTGTTTTAATTTTGGTCTTTGCAGGATGTGAGCTTATACCATTTGTTCCAACTGCAAAATTATCATTAACATATTCTCCAAATCCTGCAGCTGATCCATATTATACAAGTACAAATGGCTGGACATGGGACATTACTATTAGAATAAGAGAAACAGAGGATGTTGATGTAACTATAGGTAATTATGGACCTGATAATGTTGCCTGCATATCGGTTTTTCTTACTGCTGATAATAATGTTGTCTCTACAAGAAAATATTATAAGGGAGATATTGAAGAATGGTTTGGCACGGCAGAGATAAATGGAAGCAGCAGTATATCATACAATGCTTCTTTTTCCACAACAAATTATACTGAAGGTAAATTTGTTGAAACATATTATGGACAGGATGAAAATGGTATGACAGTATCATGCTCAGATACTATTGAACTTATTAACAATACATTGAAAAAATGAAGTGTCCTTTTTGTGGTTTTGAAGAAAACAGAGTAATTGACTCAAGAACAAGTAAAGAGGGTCTTTCTGTAAGAAGAAGAAGGGAATGTGTTGAATGTAATAGGCGATTTACAACCTATGAATATATTGAAAA
This sequence comes from Caldifarciminota bacterium, assembly GCA_030592285.1. GTDB lineage: Bacteria > Hydrothermota > 32-111 > 32-111 > 32-111 > JAUVJU01. Next base: position 22,732 of record JAUVJU010000001.1, on the reverse strand, counting down.
GGTTCCAGTATTAATTATAAAAAGGGATGGAAGAAGAGAGCCATATAATAGACAGAAGATTGTTGAGGGCATTGCTCTTGCCTGCAAGAAAAGACCTGTTCCGGTGGAAAAGATTGATGAAATTGTTCAAACAGTTGAGAAATTTATTTTTTCGCAGGAAAGTGGTGAATTAGAATCATCTGATATTGGAAATCTTATAATGGATTTATTAAAGAAAGCAGATGAGGTATCCTATATCAGATTTGCTTCTGTTTATAGACAGTTTAAGGATATGAAGGAATTTATGGAAGAACTTAACAAATTGATAAACAATGGAAGACAGGATGTTAAGAAAAAGTGAGATTAAGGAATTAAAGCTTTTATCAAGGGGTAAAATAAGGGATATTTATGATTTTGAAAATAATTTACTTATAATCACAACAGACAGAGTCTCTGCATTTGACCATATTCTTAATCAAACAATACCATATAAAGGCATTGTACTTAATAAAATATCACTCTTTTTCTTTCAAATGACAGAGGATATTATTGATAATCATATTATACATGATGATTTTGAATTACTTCCTGATTTTTTAAAAAAGTATGATTATCTAAAAGGAAGATTTATTATTGCAGAAAAAGCAAAACCATTACCAATTGAATGTATTATGAGGGGCTATATCACTGGCTCTGGCTGGAAAGAATATAGCAAAGAGCACTCAATTGGCGGTATGTTCATAAATGAGGAACTTATTGAATCGGAGAAATTTAATAAACCACTTTTTACTCCATCAACAAAGGCAGAGCATGGGCATGATGAAAATATTTCTTTTGATGATATGAAGAAAATAGTGGATCCTGGATTGGCAAATCTATTAAAGGAAAAAACAGAACAGATATTTACTAAGTGCAGTGATTTTGCATTAGAAAAAAATATTATAATTGCCGATACTAAAATGGAATTTGGATTATTAGATAATGAACTTATTATTATAGATGAACTATTAACACCTGATTCATCAAGATTCTGGAATAAGAATAGGTATGAAAAAGGAAGAAAACAGGAAAGTTATGATAAGCAGTTTATAAGAAATTATTTACTTGAATCAAATTGGGATATTGAGTCCTCTCCTCCGGATATTCCTGATAGTATTATTCAGGAAACATCCATTATATATAGAAATATTTTTAAGGAATTAACAGGCAATGAGATATCCTGACAGTATTCTTAGAAATGTAATGAATCCTGCCCAATATATAGGCAATGAATATAATATTATTGAAAAGAATTGTGAAGATAAAATTAGGATTTGTTTGTCTTTTCCAGATCTTTATTCTATTGGAATGTCATCATTTGGTCATAGACTAATTTACCAGATGTTTAATACCTATTTTGATGTTTATGCAGAACGCGTTTACGCTGTAGAGCCAGATATGGAAAAGATGCTAAGAGAAAAGCAGATATCTTTATTATCACTTGAATCAGCTACTCCTATAAAAGAATTTGATATGCTTGGATTTACACTTGAATATGAATTGACATATACGAATATGCTTGCAATTCTTGACCTATCCGGAATATCAATCAAGGCAGAGAAAAGGAAAGAAGATGATCCTATAATATGTGCAGGTGGAACAGCAATATATAATCCTTTTCCCATAAATGACTTTATTGATGTATTTTTTATTGGTGAAGCAGAAGCAATGAGTGATGATATAGTAAATATATTAAGAAAAAGGAAATCAGGTGAATTATCAAGGGGAGAAGCAATACAAAGATTTGATGAATTATCCTATACTTATGTGCCAAGAAATTCAGGAGCTGAAAAGGAGGTATATCAAATTATTAATGATAATATTGATTCATATAAATATTTTAAAAAGCCATTAGTACCAAATGTAAATATTGTACATGATAGAGATATTGTAGAAATAAGCAGGGGCTGCACAAAAGGGTGTAGATTCTGTCAGGCAGGAATGATATATAGACCTGTTCGTGAAGTGCCCGTTAAGCATATTATTGAAAATGCTTTAAATCGTATAGATAAAACGGGCTATAAGGAAATAACATTATTATCATTATCTGCCGGCGACTATATTGAAATTGAAACATTATTAAGAACATTATCAAATAAACTTGCTATTAAACATGCATCCGTATCTTTACCATCACTGAGGATTGGATCAGTTGATGAGTCCATATATGAATGTGTATCAAAAATACGAAAATCAGGAATAACCATTGCTATTGAGACCGCATCATCTAAAATGAAAGCAATAATCAATAAAAATATTTCAGAAGAAGAAATTATTGAAACAATAAAATTAGGGATCAAATATGGATGGAAAAAATTTAAACTTTATTTTATGATTGGTTTACCATTTGAAACAGATGAGGATATTGATGCAATTAGTGAACTTATTAATAGAATAACAGGTAAATTTAGAAATATTAGATTTAATGTATCGGTATCTCCTTTTGTACCAAGGACATTTACTCCATTCCAATGGTGTGAACAGATTAGTCCTGATGAATTAGAAAAGCGGATTAAAAAAATACAGAAAGGTGTATTTGGGAGAAATGTAGAAATGTCTTTTCGTGAAAAGGAAATAACCTTTTTGGAAGGAGTATTTGCTAGAGGTGATGAGCAGCTTAATCAAATGATCCTTAATGCATATAATAAAGGTGCACGGCTTGATGAGTGGAGTGAGCATTTTGATTTTTCAATTTGGAAAGAAGCTGCCGAAAATGCAGAAATAGATCTATTTGATTTTTTAAAGGGGAAAAGACCTGATGAAGACTTACCATGGGATTTCATTCATACAAAGGTTTCAAGGGGTTTTCTTGAAAGAGAGTATCTTGCTGCTGAAAAGCTTAAATATACAATTGATTGTAGAGAAGATGAATGTACAGGATGTAATGCATGTGATGGCAAAATTGCAGGAGTAAAGAAAAGAAAAATTAAGATTGAAAAGGCAGAATCTGCTTTTAAGAAGAGACAAAAAAAAGTAGTAAGTAATTCAATAACAAGACGCATTAAATTATTTTTTGCATATACTGTTACAAGGGACTATCAGTATCTTTCTCATTTAAGAATTATTAACTTAATGAATTATGGAATGAGGAGAAGTGGAATTGACTTTGTATATACACAGGGATTTAATCCTAAGATCAAATCGGTTTATGGACCTCCAAAACCGGTTGGTGTATACTCAAATATGGAGATCATGGAAACATTTGTTTCATCAAAACCTGATGATAATACTCTTAATTTACTAAATAAAGTTATGCCAAAGGATATACAGTTCTATTATATGAAAGAATTATTGAGTGACAGAATGTCAATTATAAAACAATTAAATAGATTAAATATGGTATTTAAATTACCTATTTCAAATACCATTGAAAATAGCATTGAAAAATTTTTATTAGCAAATGACTTTATTATTAAAAGAGAAAAAGATGGAAAGATCACGGAAGTCAATATAAGGAATTATATTGACAATATTGAAATAAGAGATACTCTTATAAGAGTAATACTAAAATATAATACTGAAGGAAATATCAAATTTGATGAAATAATGAAAAGTGTGATTGGATTAAAAGGAACAGAAGATATTGAAATTTACAGAGAAAATTTTTATAAAAAAGAAGAGAATATGATTATTAAAGTAGAAGATCTATGAATTCATTGTATATAACAAGATTACACAATGATATTATTATTGCATATAGAAGCAATGGAAACCTTGTTGAGATTATGGTGGAGAATGATAAGAATCAATCCATTGTAGGTAATATTTATAAAGCAAAGGTTATTGCCATATCGGCGGGTCTTAATGCTGCATTTGTTGATTATGGAGAAAAAAAGAAGGGATTTTTACCATTAAATAGTGCTGATGGTAAAATCAGTTTTAATTTGGGAAATGAATTTGAAGAAGAAGTTCAGTCAGAGAGAGTTGTTCATGTTGATGATGAAATACTTGTTCAGGTTGAAAGAAATGAAATAAGTACAAAGGGAGCTCGTCTCACATCATATATAACAATACCCGGTAATTTCATGGTATTTATGCCGGACATTCATTTTGTAGGTGTATCTAAAAAGGTCATGGATAGGAAATTCAGATCTGAGATAAAGCAGTATATGTACAAATTCATTGAGCAGGATATGGGCGTCATAATCAGAACAGCCGCCTATGATGCAAGTAAACCAAGAATAAAGAAAGAATATAAGGAATTGGTTAATATGTGGAAACATATTATCAAGAAAACAGATAAGATTGAAACCCCGGCACTTCTTTATAAGGAGAGCAGTTTTATTATTAAAACAGTTAGAGATATTTTGAAAAAGGGTTTGGATGAGATTATTATTGATTCAAAGGATATCTATAATGATATAATGAGATATTTTTCTCTTGTGAGTCCACGCATGAAAAAAAAGGTTCAATTATATCAATTTGCTGTTCCAATGCTTTCATATTATGATATTGACAAGGAAATGGAGCAGATGTTTAATCCCAATGTGTATTTGAAGCATGGTGCATATATCATTATTGAGCAGACAGAAGCACTTACAACTATTGATGTAAATAGCGGGAGAATGTCTAAAAGTGCGGACAAAAACAATCTAATTACAACTATTAATTTAATGGCAGCAGAAGAAATTGCCAAACAATTGCGTCTAAGGGATATTGGCGGTATTATTGTAATTGATTTCATTGATATGAAGGATGAGTTCAGTAGAAGAAAGGTTGTTAGTGAATTTAAAAAACATTTGAAAAGTGATCGCTCAACCACAAAGGTACAGAGAATTTCAAGATTTGGACTTGTTGAAATGACAAGGAAACGGGTAGGTCCATCAATGGTTGATCATTTTGTTGAAGAATGTGAACATTGTAAGAGTAGGGGATATACACCAAAACCTGTATATACTGCTTTAAAATTTTTGAGATGGGTAAAGGATAATGGTAAGAACTTCAGGAAAGATACACTTATTGTAAATGCATCAACAGATATTATTAATGAAATAAAGAATAATCTCAATAATTATCTTATAGATATAATGAAGGACTGGCAGGTTAATATAAGGATTGAAGAGAATAATAATATAAGAAAGGGATTTTTGGAAATACATTCAATGAATAGATTGGAAAAGATTGCAACAATAAATTAACAAGAGCACCTGTAATATTATAAATATTGAGTAAAATGTCTCCATCTCTATCAATACCATAATTAAGTACAATATCTCCCTTAACAGGATTCTTGCCAATAGGTTTAATACCAAATACAAGTTCATTGAAATGTTTGCATGATATCTCATTAAACTGTATCTTATTACCAGTACTTGTTACAAGTTCAAGTTTATAATTATAGATACCATTATCTGTAATGGATTCATCTACATATTTAAACTCATTAACAAGGAATTCCTTATTTATATTAATAGAACCAATTGTTTTATATTCAGCATCGGTTTTGCTCTTTCTCAAAATATTCCATTTAATGCCTTCAATATTTTCAGGTCTCCAGCTTAATACAACATTATTATCAATCTGTATTGCATTCATATTAATTGTTTTCATTGCAGTTCCAAAATCGGATTCAAAGACATCAAAAGATGTGTTTTCAGAATAACCATGATAATTAACTGCTCTTATTGAATAATAGAAAATATCTGCTTTACTAATTGGCGGATAATCAGTATATGTTGTATCAATTGTTATGCCAATGGAGTTAGTATTAGAAGCATAGAAATTGGGATTAGTTGATCTATAAACAATATAATGACTTACCATTTCAGGAGTAATATTTGGATGCCATACAAGATCTGTCTGCGAGCCGCTGGCTGTAGATGCTACAATATCAAGTTCAACAGCAGTAGGTAAGACAGCACTTGTTACTTCCAATTTATAAACATCAGCATTATCCATATTCACTGTCCACATATAGTATCTATTACCAGGTTTAAATGGAGTAATATCATCAATACCGATAGGACCTTCTGCTGACCATGCAATATCATAGGATGGATAAGAATCAAATACAGATGGAATTAGTGTTTTGTAGAAATATTCAAATGTAACAGGGTCTCTTCTGTATAGCGTAGGAATATAGATATTTATTGTCCAGAAGCATGTCCCATCCCATTCAAGCCCTCTGCCATTATTCCAATGTCCACCATAACTTTCACCATCATTAAGGAGCCAACCTGCAAATTCTGAGGCAGTTCCACCAAGATTCTTGGTTTCGCCAAATAATGATTCAACAAATGAGGTATCATAAACCTGCCAATAAGCATAAAGTGAATCAACATTATTAAATGTAAGACCTCTTACTCTTTTCATTGGTGTGCCGCCCCATGTAGTATTATGCCATGTCATATGACCAATTTCTACTGCACCTGAAAGTCCAGCTGATATATCAAAACAGTAACATTGATCGCTATTTGCATACCATATATAATTATTAGTATTATCATGGTAAAGTCCAACTATATAAGAGGTTCCAACAATACCCATGAAATCCAATAGATCTGTACCCATTGTTGCCAGGTTAAACATATACAATCTATTTGCTCCTGTCTGTCCTAATGCATTACCAAATCCTGTTCCTGAAGCAAACATAAGCCATCCAAATGCAGGATAATAAAGAACATCAAGTCCTAATGGGTCAACCAGATCACCGCTGATGTCACCAAGATTAAAATGCTGAACAATATTAACATTATTTATTAATAATGCAATTTCTACATTATTATTTCCATTGCTTGAGCTAACAGCAAGATTAAATCTAACATATTCTCCTGCTTCAAAACCAGAATTAAGTTTTACCCTAAATGCATTTCCTGTATTTTCAACAGCAGCATTTGTATTGATGGTTCCCCATGCACCATTAGCATTAGAAACAGTTGATTTACCATTAGTCCTTGTCAACACACATGTAACTGTATTGGCATTACTGCCAACATTTAAAAGTGCAATAGTAAGGTCAAACATTTCATCCGGATTAGCAACACCATTGTCATTACCAAAATTGGTGATAGTGTTATTATCATTTTTTCTATTAAATACCATATATTGTATCACTTATGCCAAAAAAAGTTATATAAATCGCTTTAATGAAAATGCAAATATGCAATAATTGCACATAATATAGTATTGATTTTACATTTAAAATATGATACATTGAAATCAAATAGGAGGCATTTAATGCTTAAATATGATATAATAATAATTGGCGGAGGCAGTGGTGGATACAGATCAGCAGAATTATTAGCAAATGCAGGGAAACAGGTATTAATAATTGAAAAGGAACAATCAATTGGAGGTGTATGCCTTAATTATGGATGTATACCAACCAAAGCATATATTGCAGTTATTGAAACAATTGAACATATAAAGAATGCCGGTAAACTGGGACTTGATATTGATTATACTATTAAGCCGGATATGAACAAAATTCTTGCAAGAAAAGATAGAACAGTTAAAATGCTTAATATGGGATTACTTAAAACATTAAATAGTGCGGGAATTGCAATTATTAATGGTATTGCGGAATTTGTAAATGAATATACTATTAAAGTGAATAATAAAACATTTGAAGCAGATCATATTATTATTGCAACAGGTTCATTGGATAAGGATATTAAAGCAGTAAAAAGGGATGGGGAGTTTATTCTTAATTCAAAGGATATGCTGTCTCTTAATTCTATACCTGAAAATCTTTCTGTTATTGGTGCCGGTGTTATTGGTATTGAACTGGCATTTATCTTTTCAAATTTGGGTAGCAAGGTAACAATTATTGAATATTTAAATAGTGTTTTACCAACATTAAATAATAGTGTTGTGTCATCTTCAGTTGAAAAAACATTAAAATTATCAGGTATAAATGTAATGCTTAATAAAAGTGTGATTAAAGCAGATGAAAAAGGTCGAAAAATTATATTAGAATCAGGTGAGGAAATTAAATCCGATAAAATTCTTGTTGCAACAGGAAGATATCCTATCATACATAAATCAATAAAGGAAATTGGTATTAAAATGGATAATAATGGATTTATAATAACCGATAAAAGAAATAGAACTAATATTAATAATATATATGCAGCAGGGGATGTAACAACCGGCCCAATGCTTGCACATAAAGCATATTATGATGCAATGATCATTAAGAATGATATTATTGGGAATGGTTATGATAAAGATTATACAAATATTCCATATGCGATTTTTACAGTTCCTCCGGTGTCACATGCAGGTTTAACAGAGGAAATATGTATAGAAAGAGGAAAGGATTATAATGTAAAGGAATTCTCTTATGCCCATAATGGCAGAGCTGCTGCCTATGGTGCAAGAATGGGCTTTGTTAAAATGATTATTAGTAAAGATAAGCAGATTCTTGGTATTACAGTATCCGGAAAGGAAAGTGATTTGATTATACATGAAGTTCTACCATTAATATATAATAAATGTAAAATAGATGCAATTATAAACACTGTTCACATACACCCTACATTAAGTGAAATGATTGCGGAGATGCTTTAAAATTAATTTGTGATTTTGATTTTAAATACTATCTTTTCCTGGCATGCCTATGGCATGCTACCTCACACAACCAAATAAATGTAGGGGCGAACCTGCGTGTTCGCCCATTATTAGGGCATGTCACGCCATGCCCTTACAAGAAATACATTGATAAAAATTATTATTCGCAGTTGCATATTCCGAATAATCTGAGGAATATGTTGATTCTGAATAATTTGAAGAATATATTGATTATATTGGTTGTCTTCGTCCGCTTTTGTTAAAAATAATTTGAGGGATATATTGCTCTTTTTTCTTGTCCTGCCCTGAGTTAATCGAAGGGTCTTTCTCCGCAGAAAAGATATATTCAGAGTAATTGTGTGAGTCTTTACATCATGATTATATATTCTTTTCTTTTCCATTTTAAAACAAAAATCAATAATTCTATTGACATTAAGATAATAAAATTATAAAATAAAAAACTAAATATATTAATAAGGAAGGTATTTTGGCTGATGAAAAAAAGATTAATCCATCAGGTATAGAATTAAAGATTTTTTATGATGAAAATGATATTGAAAAGCAGAATAATATTGGAGAACCTGGTAAATTTCCCTTTGTAAGAGGTGTTTATCCAACAATGTATAGAACAAGGCATTGGACAATGAGACAGTATGCCGGTTTTGGCAGTGCAAAGGAAACCAATGAACGATTTAAATATCTACTTAAAAATGGTCAAACAGGACTTTCTGTTGCATTTGATCTCCCAACTCAATTAGGACTTGATAGCGATGATACATTGGCATATGGTGAAGTGGGAAAGGTTGGTGTTGCAATATCAACAATTAAGGATATGGAAGAACTTTTTAATGGGATACCTCTTGATAAGGTATCCACATCAATGACAATTAATGCTCCAACAATTGTCATACTTGCTATGTATGTAGCAGTTGCAAAGAGACAGGGAGCAGATATTTCCAAATTATCCGGAACAGTGCAGAATGATATTTTAAAAGAATATATTGCAAGAGGCAATTATGTTTTTCCACCTGAACCATCAATGCGGCTTACTGCTGATATATTTGAGTATTGTTCAAACAATCTCCCAAAATGGAATACAATATCTATTTCAGGATATCATATAAGAGAAGCAGGATCAACCGCTGTTCAGGAATTAGCTTTTACATTTGCTGATGCTATTGCATATACGGAATATGCTGTAAAAAAGGGATTGGATATTGATAAGTTCGCACCGCGATTATCTTTCTTTTTTAATGCACATAATAATTTCTTTGAAGAAATTGCTAAATTTCGTGCAGCAAGACGCATCTGGGCAAAAATTGTAAAAGAACAATTTAATGCAAAAAGTGAAAAAAGTATGAAATTAAGATTTCATACTCAAACCGCTGGTTCTATGCTAACCGCACAGCAGCCAAGAAATAACATTGTAAGAGTTGCCTTACAGGCATTATCGGCTGCTCTTGGAGGGACACAATCCCTTCACACCAATTCATATGATGAAGCATTATCTCTCCCTTCAGAAGAATCTGTTAATATTGCACTTAGAACCCAACAGATAATTGCCTATGAAAGTGGCATTAGTGATGTAACTGATCCACTTGGAGGCTCATACTATATTGAAAATCTTACAAATGAGATTGAAAAACGGGTATTTGAATATTTAGAAAAAATAAAAGATATGGGAGGTGCAGTTGCATGCGTAGAAAATGGATATTTCAAAACCGAAATTGAAAATGCTGCATATCAGTATCAGAAAGATGTTGAGAATAATGAAAATATCATTATTGGTTTAAATAAATTCAAAACAGATGAAACAAGTAAACCAAAAAGAATGAAGATAGATGAAAATATAGGAAAGAATAGATTAGAGAAATTAAAAAAATTCAAGGATGAGAGAGATAGTAAAAAAGTAAATAAATTACTTAAAAAGATTGAAACATTATCTGAAACAGATGAAAATTTATTTGAAACAGTTCTTGATGCAGTTGAAAATGGTGTAACACTTGGTGAGATTACTAATGTATTAAAATCAAAATGGGGGGAATTTGACAATGATTAAAAAATTCAATCATATTGCCATTGCGGTCTCTGATATTGAAAAGAGCATACCGATATATGAAGTTATTACAGGGAAAAAAGTAAAAGAGATTCTTACTGTTAAAGAACAGGGAGTAAAGGTAGCAATATTTGATATTAAGGGTGTACTACTTGAACTTATTCAGCCGCTTGACCTTGAAAATCCCATTGCAAAATTTATTAACAGCAGGGGTAATGCAATTCATCATATTGCTTATTCTGTTAATGATATTGAGAAAACAATAAAAGAGTATTCTGAACTTGGATATAGAATGATAGGAGATAAACCGAGAATAGGAGCCGAAGGTAAACCAATAATCTTTATGCATCCTAAATCATCGGATGGTATTTTAATGGAATTTGTTGAAGATAAAGAGGAGTAACAATGAGTAAGTTTAATATTTTTGAGAAAAAATTAAAGGAAAGAAAAACATTAGCAACAGTAGCAGTAGTAAATCCAATTATTGAATCTGCTGTTGAAGCAGCTGTTATTGCTGCTGAAAAGGGATTTGTAAAACCAATTTTAATTGGAGATGAAAAAGCAATTAAGGAATTGCTGAAAAAAGGTAAACATAATTTTGAGTATGAAATCATTCATACTAATAATGAAAAGGAAGCAGGAAAAAAGGCAGTTGAACTTGTAAATGATAATAAGGCTGATGTAATATTAAAAGGATCTATTGCTACATCAAATTTTTTGAGACCAATTCTTCATAAAGAGAATGGAATTGTAAAAAAGGGTGCATTAGTATCTCATATATCTGTTTTTGCAGTAAATAAGTATCATAAATTTCTCATTGTATCGGATGTTGCAGTTAATATTACACCTGATTTGAATGAGAAGGTTAAAATTACAAAAAATGCAATTGAACTTGCAAAAAAACTTGATATTGATACTCCTAAGGTAGCAATGCTTTCTGCGGCTGAAACCGTTAATATGAAAATGCCATCTTCTGTAGATGCTGCTATTATTTCAAAAATGGGCGATAGAGGTGTTTTTGGAAATGCAATAGTTGAAGGTCCAATGGCTTTAGACCTTGCGGTATCAAAGGAATCATGCAAGGAGAAAAAATTTGATTCTACTGTTGGTGGTGATGCTGACATATTAATTGCTCCAAATATTGATGCAGGGAATGTATTATATAAGACATTAACAAAATTAACCGATTCTGAACTTGCTGCAATTCTTTCAGGAACAAAGGCACCTGTTGTATTAACTTCAAGGGGAGATACGGCAGAAATTAAATATAGTTCACTCTTATTAGCTTTAATGACATTGTGAGGAAAACATGAAAATTTCATTGGGTTTTGATCATAGAGGTGTTGTACTGAAAAATACAATAATTGAATGTTTGAATAATTTATCCATTCAATATATTGATAGAGGAACAATATCCGAAAAATCAGTGGATTATCCTGATTTTGCAGAAAAGGTAGCTGAAGATGTAAATAGCGATGAATCGCAATTGGGTATTCTTGTATGTAATACGGGAATAGGTATGACAATAGCAGCAAATAAGATTAAAGGTATTCGTGCTGCTTATGTGGTGAATCCATTTACAGCAGAAAGTGCCAGAAGGCATAATGATGCAAATATTCTTGTTTTGGGTGTGATTACAATTGAAAAAGATGAAATTTGTAAAACAATAGAAACATTTATTAAATGCAGTTTTGATAAAGGTAGACATCAGAGAAGAATTGATAAAATTAATGAAATTGAAAATAATTGATTGTTTTCTTATGCTTATAATAAGATAAGCGTAGCGATATTATTATTTATTTTGGTTCTTTTAAAATAGATTGACTTGACAATAATGGACTGTGAAACTATAATGGCAAAAGAATGGGGCTATGGCGCAGCTGGGAGCGCGTTTGACTGGCAGTCAAAAGGTCACGGGTTCGAGCCCCGTTAGCTCCATTTTAAAGTAAGGAGGATAAATGAAAAAACTTATTATATTACTGATGATTATATCAGTAATGCTTATAACAGGATGTACGAAAAACAAAGGCTCCTTTATGGATTTTGCCTCTGTAAAAAATGCTGAAAGAACAATGGTAAAACTAACAAATCTAATGGAACAATATTATGTTGAAAATGGTGCTTATCCATTATCAAACGAAACATTTAAAGAGGATATGAGACCATACTTCATTTCATACAATAGGGATAATGAACCTATTGATCAATGGATTGATATGGTTGAAGAGGTTTTTGTTGATGGTGTTTTGCATTATGAAACATTAGATCCGAAAGTAACTTATTTTATCACAGGAAGGGCAAAAGACAGTGATAATACCATTGTATTTTGCAGACCCGCTTTACCTCATGAAGAGAGTGAAAAAAAGGAGTAGATAATGAAGAAACTGTTAGTGCTGATTATTATCGGAATGCTGTTACTAATTGGATGTGAAACAACCAGTAGTAATGAAAAACAGGTAAATAGTGATATTACAAAAGAAACCATAAGTGATGCTGTTAAATATTATGATTTTGGAAAAGAGTATCTTAAAAACAAACAGTATGATTCTGCAATTAAGAATTTTGTTAAAGCAATTGAGGACTCGGCAATATACAGAGATGCTTTTATTGGACTTGGAAATGCTTATGAAAATAAATTTTATTTTGACAAAGCAGAATCATTATACAATGTATTATCCGATAGAATCCCAAGTGACCCTGCTGGGAAAATTGCTTTGGGATATTTGTTTATAAAACTTAAAGAATATGATAAAGCAGAAAATTATTTCAATGTAGCACTTGAAATAAATTCCAAAAATGCGAATGCATACTTTGGTCTTGGTAAGGTTTATGAGAAGAAATTTGGTAAAGATGGAATTGAAAAAGCAATTATTTGTTATGAACATGCATGTAAATATAATCCTGAGGACTTAACTATTGCTTATAAATATGGGAAAGCACTTTTAGATCTGGAGAAATTCAAACAAGCACAGGTATTCCTTGAACAGGTAGTTGCTGATCATCCAAATATTGTTGGACCAATCTCAAATCTTGCCGAAGCATATCTTGAAGCGGGTGATTATAAACATGCAATTACAGCTTTTAATAGAACAATTGAATTAGATCCGACTATTGTTAATGCATATCTGGGACTTGCCCGTTCATATCAGGGATTAAAGGATTATGAAAGTGCCAAAAAATCATATCTTGAACTTGCCAAATTCAAGAAAGGATCGGTAATCCCGTATCTATATCTTGGACAAATGTATATGAATATCAAATATTATGATAGTGCAATAAAATACCTAAAAACAGCAATTTGTATTGATAAGAATGAAAAAAGAGCTTTACTTCTTCTTGGGCAGGCATATTTTTATAAGGGCGATCCTAAAAAGGCAACAACAGATGAGAAACGAGAATATGCTAATAGTATGCTTGACACTGCAGAATCATACTTTAAGAAAATTATTTCTCTTGGTGGAAAATATATTAGTGATGCTGAAAAAGGAATTAAGAATGTTAAACAATGGAGAAAAGACCTTGATCAAACGAGGTGGTAATAAATGGAAAAATTCCTCAAGTATCTTAAATTTGCAGTAATTCTTCTGATTATTTACCTTATATTAAATATTGGATGGCAATTTATTTCAGTTGAAATTAAATATACCAATGTTAAAGGTAAAATGAAGGAAATGCTTTTTGGTGAGATAAGATCTGATGAGTATGAGATCACTGAAAAAGCTCTTGATTATTTAGAAACACAAAATATCTATATCGAATATTCAGATATATCTATTGTAAAACCAAAGAACAATCAGATCAGGGTTAAATTTGCATATACTGATTCTGTTGGAATACCCTTTATTAGCAAATATTTTTATTTAAATAAAGAGGTTGATGAACTTATTTCTAAAATGTAAAATACTACTAATTGTTATAATATTAAGTTCCATATCTGTTTTTGCAGATGTGGAACTTAAATTTTATGGAAATAATTATATTTCAACATATACTATTGATTCAATAATTGAAGGTAGAAAAACGCCAATCAATGATATTCTATCTCTGTATAGTGAAAATGGATTTCCATTTACTGAAATCATTACGGATTCTGCAATTACAATTGGTAATAAAACAATTGTATATTTGAATATTATTGAAAATGGAAAATACTATATAAGAAGCATTGTTAATAATGGAAATATAAGCACCTCACTCATAAATAGTATTATAAAATTGAGAGGATATACATACTCGGAATCAAAAATAAAAGGATCAATTAATGATTTGGGAAGAATTCTAAATATTGAAATAAATGATATTTTTTATTATCCTGTTATTTATAATAATGATTCTGTTATTATAATTTCCGATATTAATGATAATGCAGTTTCAAATATATCAGGGGTTTTTGCAACAGGATTTCTTAAAAATGATATTTATGGATTTATACATTTTAATATAAATTCTCCTCATGGCTATAGAAGAAAATATCATTTGTATTATGAGAGAAGTCCCAATAATATGTCAATGCTTAATTTATTTGCTTCTTTCCCATTTATTTTTGGATTTCCATTATCTATTGGACTTAATGGGGGCTATAATGATATTGATTCATTATTTACAAATGCTGATGGTGAGATTGCATTAAAGATATTGTATGAAAAATCAAAGATTGGATTTATTGCAGGAAAAAAATGGATATTTGGTAGAATGGGGAATAGTGAACAAATCTCATATACAAAGGTGGGCACCAGTTTTGATTATTTAAATAGTGAACATTTTGAATTTAATTCACTATATGAATATTTTATTGGGGATATTGATTATAGCAAAATTGATATTGATTTTGATTATATTATAAATAAATATAATTTCTTTTTCAGAAATCGTATAAAGGAAGTATCATTGATTTTTGTTGATTCAGTAATGGAATATATGAAAACAGGAATAGGAGGGACAAATAGTGTTAGGGGATATGGAGAAAATATTTTAAAATGTTCTGATTTACTTGAACTTTCTTTTGACCCTGGTTACAATTTTTCAAAAAACCTATCAATACTATTGTTTTCTGATATATGTTTCTATTCTGATACTGGCTTACCCTATCTTTTTAAGAAATATCTTCTCTCCTATGGAACCGGTTTTATAATGAAAAACAATAAATTAGAATTAGGATTATTTTATGGTATTCCCTATAAATCTATGATAACCGAAGGTAGAATCCATATTGATCTTGATTATAGATTTTAATAATATCAAGAATAAAATATGATATAAGGTCGGGCCTTGACATTTTGACATTTTTAGAAAAAATCGACTATATTTGCTTACACCTGGAGTACGTTTTTGCTAATGCATTATATTTCATATTAAAAAATGGATAAGCACATTTAATTTCAGGATATCTCATTTGACACTCATCCTTTAGAAATACCAACAATTTATTTCTTATTATTCTACCATACTTTGAATCAAAATCAGTTTCTTTAAGATATATTTTCTTTCTATATTCAAATAGCATTAAAGCAGATTGTATAGATATGTCCACATTGTCATCTTTTCTTTTACCAGTGGAGTAGGAGTTTTTAATTCGTCTATTATACCTACCTAAAATACTACTTGCATACCATTGATCACCTAATATTTGTCCAATAGGTGTTTCAATGATATGCTTTGATATATCAATCTTACTATTAAGACAATACAGAAAATTCTTTTTTGAACCAAACAAATCTTTGGTGATTTTTTTGTCTAAAAAGTTTACACTTTTATTGAAATGTAGAGCAGCACTAGACCAATGATAATCTAAAGGATCATTTACAAGATGTTTTCTGCATGGATTATTGAGAACATAAATTATTGCATTTTGCATATATTTTTCATAATGTATTATCTGTGATTTAAAACGATTCTGAAAAACATATCCTTTACCACCTTTTTCTTTTCGGTATTTCATAGCAAATACTGTTTCTAAATCGTGCATAAATTCACTTATCCAACCTTCTTTGTCCTTGATAATCAAATGGAAATGATTGTCCATAATACAGAATGCTGAGATTTTAATAAGATACTTATTCTTGAAGAAACTCAATTCCTTTAAAAACAACCGTTTCATTTGATCATCATCAAAGATATATTCTCCCTTATCACCTCTGTTCATTACATGATAGAAATGGTTTGTTAATTTGATTCTAGGTTTACCCAAAACGCCTCCTTGTTTTGTATATAGTATATAAAACAATTGTCAAAATGTCAAGGCCCGACCTTATGTTTCTTTCTAGCGGATAACGTCTGACTTGAATTTAATCATCATTTTCATATAATATTAGTACTTAAAAGGAGGTCAATTGACAGTTGAGAAATTTAATAAAAAACAGATAAAGAAATACAAATGGATTGAATTAAAATTTACCGATCTAATGGGAAATCTCCACAGGCTTACTTTACCGCAGGCACGATTTGATCATATTATGAAGCATGGTGTGGGCTTTGATTCTTCATCTTGTGCTGGTTTTAAAAGTTTGGAAGGCGGTGATATGATTTTGCTGCCCGATTTAAATACCATTCATATTAGTTATAATGATGATTCAACTATTTGTTTTTTCTGTGATATTAGAGAAGCAGATACAAAAAATGATTATGAAAGAGATCCGCGTAGTATTACAAGAAGAGCAGAAAAATATATGAAGAAAACCGGTATTGCCGACAAAGCAATGTTCGGACCTGAATTTGAATTTTATCTTTTTGACAGAGTTGAAGTGAAAAACGAAAAAAATATTACATTTGCAATGATTGATCTATTTGAAGGCAATATGTCTTATGATGAGAATATTAATGATACCGGAGAATTTTTAGGTAAACATAATGGATACCATTCTGTATGTCCTAAAGACCAATCATTAAGTATAAGAAATCAAATTTCGGAAATACTTATGGCACTGGGAATCGAGGTTATTTATCATCATCATGAAGTTGGAGCCGGACAGAATGAAATTGAAATAATCAGATATCCCATACTAAATGCTGCTGAATATACTCAAACAATTAAAAATATAATAAAAACAGTTGCAATTAATAATAATGTGTCTGCAACATTTATGCCTAAACCCATGTATAATATGCCTGGCTCAGGCATGCACTTTCATCAGCATTTATTTAAAAAGGGAAAAAATATTTTTTATGATAAAAGGGGTTATGGAGGGCTTTCCAAAAATGCTGAATATTATATTGCAGGACTATTAATGCATGGACGGGCATTACTTGCCTTTACAAATCCATCAACCAATTCATATAAGAGACTGGTTCCGGGATTTGAAGCACCTGTTAAATTGTTTTATTCTTTGGCAAATCGTTCATCTGCAATCAGAATCCCAAAATATGCAACCGATAAGAATGAAAAACGAATTGAATTCAGACCGCCAGATGCAACGAGTAATCCATATCTTGCTTGTTCAGCAATGCTACTTGCCGGACTTGATGGAATTAAAAATAAAATATCTCTTAAAAACAATCATTTTGGTCCCTATGATATGAATATGGAAAAAGCATCTAATTCAATAAAGAATAATATTAGATGCTGCCCTTCATCTCTTGATGAGGCATTAGATGCTCTGGAAAATGATTATAAATTTCTAACAATTGGCAATGTATTCTCAGCCGATATTATTAAGGCATATATAAAATATAAGAGAAATGAAATTAGAAGTATAAATAAAAGACCGCATCCTTATGAATTTGAATTGTATTTTTAAGTGATATGACATTTATAATAACAATAGATGGACCTGCAGGTTCGGGAAAGACAACAACTGCAAAGGGAAGTGCTGAAAAGCTGGGAATGATCTATCTTGATACTGGTGCTATGTATAGAGCAGCAGCACTATATATGATTAAAAATAATATTGATGTAATGAATAAGAATAATGTTAAAAAACATTTAGATAATATAAATATTACATTTGATAAAGATAGGAATATTTTCTTAAATAATGAGAATGTTTCAAAAGAAATTAGAAATGAAGAAATATCTCAGGCAGCATCAAAAATATCAACTTTAAAATGTGTAAGGGATTTTCTTGTATCTCTTCAGCGTGATATAGGGAATAAATGTGATATTGTTGCAGAAGGAAGAGATATGGGCACAGTGGTTTTTCCAAATGCAGCTTTAAAATTTTATATTGAATGTTCTATTGACGAGAGAGCAAAAAGACGCTACAATGAATATCTTCAAAATAGAATTGATGTTGAAATTGATAATATTAAAGATGAAATTGAAATAAGAGACAACCGTGATAAGACCCGTAAGTATGCACCTTTGAGAATGGCAGAAAATGCTATTCTGATTGATACTACAAAATTGTCCAAGGAGGACCAGATCAAGTTTGTCATTGAGAAAGCAAAGACAGTTAGAAAAAATTTACATTTTAGTAATTAAAGTAATCCATTTTGTGGTTTCTCAAATTTTTAGAGCTAGAATTATAGGAACAATCCCTAAGGGATATAAATCTTTAGTTATAGTGTCAAATCATATATCATTTGCTGATCCACCCATTATCGGTTATACAATGTATAGATTGACAGGTAGTATAAATACTTACTTTTTTGCAAAGGAAGAACTTTTTAATTTTAATTCATATTTTGCATTTTTGATAAGTGCCTTAAAGGCAATTCCTTTAAGACGGTCGGGTCTTGATATGAGTACACTTAAATCAGGAATTCAGATTCTTGAGAATGGTGGGAATCTTGTTGTTTTTCCGGAGGGTACCAGAAATAAAACCCATAGAATGTTAAAAGGAAAGGCAGGAGCCGGTTATATTGCATTGAAATCAAAAACACCATTTATTACTTTTTTCATAAAAAATGCAAATATGAATTTATTGAGATTATTATTTGGAAAAAAACGATTAATAATAATGATTGGTGAGGTAAGATTTTTTAAAAATATTAAACCGAATTCAAAAAATGCAAGAATTATAACTCAAATTATGATGAATGAAATAGGAGATTTAAAAAAGAAATGCGCAAAATTGTAATTGCAGAACATTCCGGATTCTGCTTTGGTGTTAAACGAGCAATGAATATGATAAGCGATGTATCAACAGAGTATAAGAATATGCCTATATGTACATTGGGTCCCATAATTCATAATCCGCAAGCAGTTGAAAAACTAAGAAATAGTGGAATAAATGTGATTGAGAATATTAATGAAATTGATAAAGGTGTAATAATACTTAGAACTCATGGGGTTGAAAAGAATCTTATGCATAAATTGGAAAACAAGGAAATTACAGTAATTGATGCAACTTGTCCATTTGTGAGAAGGGCACAAGAATATGTTGTGAAATTGCATAAGGAAGGATACCCTGTTTTTGTAATAGGTGAAAAGAATCATCCAGAGGTTAAAGCATTAAAAAGTCAGGCAAAAAACAATGTAACTGTTATTCAGAATGAGAGTGATTTGAAAAATATTGAAAAATCAAAGAATACAAAGATTGGAGTTATTTCGCAAACAACGCAGGATTTGGCACATTATAAGGAAATGGTTATGATGATCTTTGATTATTATAAGGAAATTAGAATATTTAATACTATTTGCAATGCAACATCACAAATACAAAAATCCGCTGTTGAACTTGCAAAAAAAGTTGATGTAATGTTCATTATTGGCGGATATAATAGTGCTAACACTAAACGACTTTATGAATTATGTAAAAGAATTCACTCAAGAACGTATCATATAGAAACTGAAAAAAACATTGATGTTTCAATAATAAGTGATTCTACCAAGGTGATAGGTATTGCTGCAGGAGCATCAACGCCGGACTGGATAATTGAAAATGTTAAGAATTATTTAAAAAAAATATAAACAGGAGGAACAAACAAATGGACAAAAACACTAACCAATCATTTGAAATTGAAATGGATATTTCAAAAGAGGAAATGGAAAAACTTTATGAAGAATCATTTAAAAGCTATGATCTTGATCTCTTTAAAAAGGAAGACAATGATGATGAACGCATTATTGATGGAAAAATCGTTAGAATTACAGATAAAGATGTAATTGTAGATGTAGGTTTAAAATCAGAAGGCATTATTAATATTGGAGATTTTCCTGAACCTGATAAAGTACAAGTGGGAGATGAAATAAAGATCTATATTGAAAGTTTTGAGAATGAAGATGGATTTGCAGATATTTCTCTCAAAAAAGCAATGTTTTTGCAATTATGGCCCAAATTAGAGGATAGTAATGAAAAGGGAACCAAAATCAATGGTATTATTAAAAAGAGAGTTAAGGGTGGTATGATAGTGGATCTTTTTGGAGTTGAAGCATTTTTACCTGGCTCTCAGATTGATTTACAACCCATTACAAATCTTGATGATTTAGTAACACAAACAATGGAGTTCAGAGTTATCAAACTAAATTATAAGAGAAGAAATATTGTGGTATCAAGACGGGTTATACTTGAATCAGAGAAAGAAGGTAAAAAGATGGAATATATTCAGAATCTGAAAGAAGGTGATGTTGTTAAAGGAACTGTCAAAAATATTACAGAATTTGGTGCATTTATTGAAATTGAAAAAGGTATTGATGGACTCCTCTATATTACTGATATGTCATGGGGACGAATTCTTCATCCTTCCGAGGTTGTTTCAATTGGTGACAACATAGATGTTATTGTTACATCAATTGATCATGAAAGAGGAAGAATATCTCTTGGATTAAAGCAATTAGCACCTTATCCATGGGATAAAATTGAAGACAAATATCCAATTGGCAGCAGACAAAAAGGCAAAGTAATTTCCTTAGAGGATTATGGTGCCTTTATTGAACTTGAGAAAGGTGTTGAAGGACTGATTCATATTTCTGAAATGTCATGGACACAGCATATCAAACATCCTTCAGAAATTGTAGAAATTGGTGATGAGGTTGAAGCAATTGTATTAAGTATAGATAAAAAGAATGAAAGGATTTCTTTGGGACTTAAACAATTAGCTGATAATCCATGGGATAAATTCAAAGTAGGCGATGTAATAAATGGGAAGATTACAAAGATTACAAAATTTGGTGCTTTTGTTGAAATATCAATAGGTATTGAAGCACTTCTACATATTTCAAATGTTTCATGGGATAAGGAAAACATTAGTACTGAGGAAACATTTACAGTTGGCAATAGTATTGAGGCAAAAATAATTAATATTGATTCTGTTAAAAAGCGTATTTCGCTTGGTATTAAACAGATGGAAAACGATCCAATGGATGAATTTGCTGTTGGACAAACCTTGGAAGGAAAGGTTTTTGATGTAAAAGATAAAACCATAGTTATTGATATTGACAGGGACTTCAAGGCAATCATTCCAAGGCGTCTTATTGCTAATGAGGAAAACATTGAGGATTACTACAAAAAGGATGATGTACACAATGTAAAAATCATTGAGATTGATAAAACTAAAAGGCGCTTAATTGTAACAGATATGAAAGAAAAGATCGAAAATGAAGAAGCAGATGAAGCTAAAGATGAATAATCCTCCGAAATTTATTGTTATAACCGGTGGAGTAATCAGCGGCGTTGGGAAAGGTATTGCTACTGCCTCAATAGGAAAAATCCTGCAACAGTATGGATTTTCAATAACTGCAATCAAAATTGATCCATATATCAATTTTGATGCAGGAACACTAAGACCTACTGAACATGGAGAGGTGTGGGTAACCGATGATGGTGGTGAAATTGATCAGGATCTTGGGAATTATGAAAGATTTTTAGAGCAGCAATTCAGTAAGAAGAATAATATTACAACAGGGCAAATATATTCAAAGGTTATTGAAAATGAGAGAAAAGGTAAATATCTTGGAGAAACCGTTCAATTTATTCCTCATATTCCAAATGAAATTAAAAGAAGAATATTGGAATCATCAATTGGAAAGGATTTTGTACTTATTGAAATAGGCGGTACAATTGGTGATTATGAGAATATTCCATATTTATTTGCCTTGAAAAGTCTTGAGCGGGAGATTGGACATCAGAATATGAAATATGTTATGATAACATATCTTCCAACTCCTAGTCATATAGGTGAAATGAAAACAAAGCCAACACAACAGGCAGTAAAACTGTTATCTGAACATGGCATATTTCCGGACTTTATTTTATGTCGTGCAAGAACAGC
>JAUVJU010000021.1 GCA_030592285.1 Caldifarciminota bacterium | reverse complement strand
TATTCCTATACGGATGAGAATGTATTTGGAGGAGAGCAGTATTATTACAGATTAGTAGATGTATCAACAAGTGGGGCAAAGGTAACCCATCCAATAATAACAGTGCTTGCAAATGGCAAACCGAAACCGACAACTTATATGATAAGTCAGAATTATCCCAATCCATTTAATGGCAGAACAATGATTGACTATGCAATACCAATGGCATCAGAAGTAAAACTTTCAATCTATGATGTAACAGGAAAGCTAATAAAGACCTTGGTAAAAGAGAAACAGGATGTCAACTATTACAGAGTTGTATGGGATGGCAAGGATAATAGAGGCAGCTTGGTATCAGCAGGAGTATACTTCTATAAGATGACAAGTGGAAGTTTTGATAAATCAATGAAGATGATGTATCTCAAATAAATGGGATTAATCATTTAAATATAAAGCCCCTCAAATGAGGGGCTTTTTTTATATCTAGGGACGGTCGTCTATTTTGTCAATTTTAATAAATAGTCAAATTAGACGACCGTCCCCTTTTACTGTTGATTTATTCTATAATCTATTTATAATTTAATAAACAAATAGGAGGTCTAATGATTGCATTAGTTATTATATTGGCAATTGCTGTTATTTTTATTGGATGGATCATATCAATTTATAATAAATTGATTAAGAATAAAAACATTGTGAAAAATGCCTGGGCTCAAATTGATGTACAGCTAAAGAGACGATATGATTTAATCCCTAATCTTGTTGAAGTAGTAAAGGATTATATGTCTTATGAACAGGAAACATTAGAGAATGTAACAAAAGCAAGAAATATGGCAATGAATGCCCAGGGACCTCAAAAGCAGGCACAGGCAGAGAGTATGCTTACAGGAGCATTGAAATCATTATTCGCTGTTGTGGAGAATTATCCTGATTTAAAAGCAAATGAAAATGTAATGAAATTGCAGGAAGAACTTACATCAACTGAAAATAGAATATCCTATGCAAGACAATTCTACAATGATGGTGTAATGAGATTTAATACAATGATAGAAATATTCCCAAATAGTATTATTGCAGGTTCATTTAATTTCAAGAATTTTGAATTTTTCGAAACACCTGAAGAAGAAAGAAAAAATGTAAAGGTTGATCTAAGATAATGGCGAAAGTTTGTCAAAGATGCGGGTACTATAATAAGAATTCAAAAAAAGCATGTGTATTATGTAAAACACCATTAGATGGAGAAAATAATTCTACAGTTCCAATGAAATATTCTTTTTATGAAGTGCAGGCATCTAATAGAAGAAATTCAGTTATTTTAATGTTTTTTCTTTTTGTTATTTTGATTGTACTGGGATATTTTATTGGGGAGTATTTTGAATTTGGAATTTTCGGTATTATTATTGCATTTGTTGTATCTATTATTAGTGGATTAGTTGCATACTATGGCGGGAAAAACATTGTAATGGCAATGTCAGGTGCAAGAAAGGTTAATAGAGAAGATGAAACGGAGCTTGTTAATGTTGTAGAGGAAATGTCAATTGCAGGTGGACTTCCTGTTCCGGAAATATATATTATTGAAACAGATGCAATGAATGCATTTGCAACAGGACGGTCTCCTGAACATTCGGCTGTGGCAATAACAAGGGGATTAATGAGTAAACTTAATAGAGAAGAATTAACAGGTGTAATTGCCCATGAAATGAGCCATATAAAACATTTAGACATAAGATTTGCAATGCTTACAGGAGTGCTTGTTGGCTCAATTGTAATGATCAGTGATTTTACTTTAAGATTTTTCTTTTTTGGAGGAAAGAAAAGCAGAAAAAGTAAAAAGGGAGGTAATGGTATTATTTTGATTATTGTTCTTGTTTTAGCAATAATTTCTCCAATATTGGCAAAGCTTATACAAATGTCAATATCAAGAAAGCGTGAATTATTAGCGGATGCGGGAGCAGCAGAATTAACAAGAAATCCTGAATCACTTGCAAATGCACTTGAAAAAATGAGTTTATCAACTATTAAATTGCAGACTGCATCAAGAGCAACACAACATATGTATATTGTAAATCCATTAAAAAGGGTATCAAGCAAATCGCATTCTTTATTTGACACTCATCCCCCACTTGAATCCCGCATACGAATATTGAGAAGTATGTAATGAAGCATGTTTGTATTCAGGTTCTCAATTATAATAGTGAAAAGAATACAAATGGAATGTATTTGGATTGTATTTTATCCCTTGTTAATCAATCATATAAGAATATTAAAATAATAGTTATTGACAATAATTCAAATGATAATAGTATTATTGAAATAAAAAATAGATTTGAGGAAATTGATATTATTACTCTTAAAAAAAATTTCGCTACAATTGCTTTTAATAGGGGTTTTAATGAATTCTTAAATTCTGAAAGTGATTATTTACTGATTAGTAATAATGATATAATATATAATAATGATTTTATTGAAAAAAGCATTGAATTTTCAGAAAAGCATGAGGATGGGGGTTTTTTTACACCATTAATGATAATGAATGATAATAATAAAATAAATTCAACAGGCATCATTATTAATAGAAGCGGATATGCATGGGATAGGGATTTTGGGATGAATGAAAATAGAATTAAAGAGAGTGGGGAAGTAATAGCTGCCTCAGGTGGTGCTATGTTCATAAAGCGTGAGGCATTGATGAAATCTGGATCATTTGATCCAATATACAGAGCATATTATGAGGATGTTGATCTTTCCCTATCATTAAGAATGAGAAGTGATTTTAAGATCTATTATAATAAACAGGCAATATGCAAACATGGATTTTCAATGTCATGGAATAAACAAAGCATTGAAAAAGAATATTATATGATGAGGAATAGATATATATTTATTGTAAAATATTTTCCAATAAAAATGTTGATAAATGCATTAAGATATTTATTCTTTACATCAACAACTGGTAATAAAAAATACAATTTTAAGGTCTATATGAATCTATTTTTGATCTTACCATTACTTATTTTTAAACGAATAAAGATTATGTGTGAATGCAAACGATTTCCTGCTGCTCTATTGCAGCAGTATCATGGGGTACCAATAATGGAAATACAGAAAGACAGTATATATAAAAAAGTGAAAATAATTTAATAGAATATAATATAAAAGGAGATATAATGAAAAAAATCTTGATTTTAATAACAATTTTAGCAGCATTATTAATGAATGCTCAATATGTGAGAAAAAGTGATGGCAGTAAAATTCATCCATCTCTGCTTCGCACTTATAATGGCAGCAATAAAATGTGGGTTCTCTTTACTGATAAAGGTGTTTATGATAGTAAAGATGCAGATCAATTTTTTTCAATAAATAAGGATTTGGTAACAGAGAAATCCATCTGGAGAAGAGAATTGAGAAGTAATGAATTATTTGATATTAATGATATTCCTGTTAAGAAGGACTACATTAATGTATTAGAAAAAATGGGCATTAAAATTGAAAATAGTTCAAAATGGTTAAATGGTGTATCGGTTAAATTAACCTATGAGCAATTGCAAGAGGTAAGCAGTCTTGATTTTGTTTATAAGATCTATCCTTTGGCAATAAGTAAACAAAAATCTGATTTACTTTCGGTTGATAAAGAAATTATTAAGAGAGCTGATCAGGATACAATAACAAATAAATATAATTATGGATCAATTTCTGCTGTTCAGATTGAACAGATTTATGTGAATATGCTGCATAATAAGAGTTATACAGGAAAGGGTGTGACAGTGGCAATATTTGATACTGGATTTAAAGTAAAGGCAGAGTATACGGAAAATGGACTTATTTACAAAGCAACACATAAAGCATTGGATCATCTAAATATTATTTATACTTATTCACTTATTGATGATACAAGTTATGTTGGTATGATGGAAATGACAGAAGACGAATTAGCAATCGTGGATCATGGAACAAAAATGCTTGCCTTAATGGGTGCCTATTATTCCGGGGATTTGATCTCTCCTGCATTTGGTGCTGATTATATGCTGTTTAAAACAGAAGATCTATTAGAGGAAGTTAGTTCCGAAGAAGATAATTGGATCCGTGCAGCTGAAATGGCTGATAGTTTGGGAGTGGATATTATTTCAAGTTCAGTGGGTTATAAGGATTGGTATCCATATACATATATGACTGGTGATTCATGCTTAATTACAAAAGCAGCGAATATTGCTGTTTCTAAAGGTATTATTGTAGTGAATTCTATTGGAAATGTAACTGAGGGAGTTTCTAAGGCAGATACAAGTATTATTGCTCCTGCAGATGGAGAGTTTGTTATGGCAGTTGGAGGAGTAGATGATTATTATTTGCTTTCTTCAATTTCAGCAACAGGACCTCCCTATGATAAGTATCTTCTTTTAAGTGATACATTACTAGATCCGGATACATTAGGATATGACCTTGATACATTTAGGATTAAACCGGATATATTGGCTCTTGCAGAATTTCCATATACAGTGATTGTTAATGATGATAGTTCATATACTTTTGTTAGCGGTACATCAGGTGCAACTGCATTGATTGCAGGCGGTTGTGCATTACTATTGCAGGCACATCCTGACTGGACACCAATGATGGTTAAAGAATCACTGATAAAAACTGCATATCCACCATACAAAGCATATGATGATTCATCCTATTGGGTATTGCCAAATGATACAATTGGTAATGGAATTGCTGATTTCTATTCTGCTTTAATGTATGCAGATACACATGAAGTAATTGATATTTCAAAAGATGAATTATTCCCGCCTTATCCTAATCCATATTCAGTTTCTTCAGGAAATATTTATTTTCCTTTCAAATTAATAAATGTTGTTAAAAATCTATCCATTGAAATATATACTATTGATGGAAAAATTATATATTCGGATGAAAAAAATGATATTTTACCGGGTGTTTATTCAGATGCGGATGGTTTTATTTGGGATGGCAGGAATAATGATGGAATAGTAGTATGTCCTGGTATATATGTTATTATGCTAAATTCGCATTTTGAAAAAAACTTTCAGAAGATATCTATTATTCCTTAAAATATTTTTCAGTCAAAAAATATACTCCTCTATTAGAGGAGTATGCTTTTTGAATTAAGGTAGAGAATTATTATATAAAAATAATTTAAAAGGAGTTATTAATGAAAAAAATATCATTATTATTATTAATTATTATAACAGTTGTTTCACTCATGGCATTTGCATCAAAAAGTGAAGAACCATCATATATTGAATTTGAACAATCGTATGAAAAATCATATTTTGACTATTATAGAGATGTTCTGAAAAAGGATACAAATATTTTACTAACTTCAGATTTACTTTTTTACATTGAGCATTTATATGCAGATTATTCTTTAAGATATATTGAAAAAACATATCTTATTGATAAATACAAAATATTATTAAAAGAAATAATAAATAAAAATGATGAATTATATGGTAATGAAACAAAATTGAAGAAACAGTATGAAATGATTAATGCGTATCTATATACAGCATTAAAAATAATTGATAAAAATTGTACCGTACCAACTAATATTAGAAATATTGTTAATAATGAGATCAGTAAGATTAATGAGCACAGTGGTGAAAAACCATCATCAGTTTTTAACAGAACAGAGGATTTTTCACAGTATATTCCCCGTGGTCATTATAATGATAGTGAATTATTAAGACAATATTTCAAATCAATGATGTATTTCCAAAGAATGAGATTTCGTACAATTGTAAAAGATGAGGATAAATATATTGAATTAAAGTCAATTCTTATGCTTGCAAATATATTTAAAGATAATGTTATTATTAAGACACATAAGGAATTATATGATGTTATTTCCTATTATCTTCAGGATAGTGATGATCTATTAATATCCGGAATTGATAAGATCATTAATAACAAATTGACTATTTCAAATATTATGAATCAAGATATTCTTAAAGAAATTGCAAAAACATTATCGGTAACAAGTACTTCAAAAATTAATTCTGATATTATATATGATTATGAAAACAAACCTATTTTTGTTGGCATTATGGGGCAGAGATATATTTTTGATAGTGAGATATTTCAAAATCTTGTTTATGATAAAATTGGAAATTTTACAGGATCATTAAAAAGAACCCCATTCACCTATGGCAGCGGTTTTAGGGTTTTCCCAAGGGGATTGGATTTGATGTATGTACTTGGATCAGGTGAAGCATACAGTATACTTAAAGAGGAGAATGATATATCCTATATTGGGTATCATGATAATGTTAATGCAATGAAGGAAAAGGTATTATTACTGCAGGATGGGAATTATTATAATGACATACTAAAACAATTTATTATAGTTATCAAAAGCAATGATTTTTCATTTTTGAAGGGTTCATCAAAGAAAATAAAGGAATTAAATACAATGCTCTCTGCATGGGCATCATTAAGACATGATGTGATACTTTATGCAAAGCAATCATATACAATGAAAATAACATCAGCAAAACCATTTGAGCCGAATAAACCCATTAAAAGAATTATTACAGAACCATATACAACACTTTATCCTGTAATGAAAAACAATATTAAAAACATTAATTCTAAATTGTATGAATATACATCAGATGAAATGTTTTATGAATTTGAATATGCTTTTAATCAATTGATTGATCTATATCAGGAAATATCTTTATTGACTTTAAGTGGAAAGGTTTACAATGATGATAAAAAGGCATTGAATATCCTTAATAATGTGGATACTGCCTTAAAACAATTTATCAGAGATAAGAAGGATAGAACAGATAATACACTTATTATTGCAGATGTTCATACTGAACCAAATAGTAAAATGGTTTTAGAACAAGCATCGGGATTTGTGTATAATATGTATATTGAATTTGAAGGAAATAGATATAAGGGTGGTGTATTATCATACTATGAATTTAAGCATCCCATGTCTGATAGATTGAGTGATGAAAAATGGAGAGAAATTGCAAATAGTGCAGAAAAATATTTATCTCCTTGGCAAAGAGGATTGTATGAGGGTGATCTCAGGTAAATTAAGGAATAAAAGTATCATTACAAAACATACTGATAGAAAAAATACAAGACCAGTTACTGCTATTGTGAGAAAATCATTATTTTCTTGTCTTGGCGATATTAAAGGAAAAACTGTGTTAGATCTATTCTGCGGAACAGGGATTCTTGGAATAGAGGCAATCTCAAGAGGTTCTAAGTCAACACTATTTATTGATAAGGATAAGAACAACACAAAACATCTTAAAGAAAATTTAGAACACCTGAAATTGCAGGATATTACTGAAATATACAATACTGATTACAGAATGGCATTAAAGGCATTAAAAAGGAGAGAACAGCAATTTGATATAATATTTGTTGATCCTCCTTACAAATGGGTTGCAAAGTTCCAAACTTTAAATTATATTATAAAATATGATATATTGAAAACAGAAGGAATTATTGTGCATAATATGGATAAACATACAGTAATTGATCATGAAGAATTTGAAACCATTAAGCAGGCAGTTTTTGGAAAAACATGTTTTGTTTTTTTGAGGAGGAAATCCCATGGAAGTAATCTATCCGGGAACATTTGACCCTATAACAAATGGGCATCTTGATATTTTAGAAAGATCACTTAAGGTATTTGATAATGTAACAATTCTTATCTCCAATAATACATCAAAAAATAATTTGTTTACTCCTAAAGAAAGATTAAAAATGGCAAAAGATGTATTGAAAGATTATAAAAATGTAAAAGTAAAACTCTATAATGAACTTCTTGTTGATTATATTAAGAAACATAATGTGAAGGTTGTTATTAGAGGGCTGAGAGCGGTCTCTGATTTTGAATATGAATTCCAAATGGCTATGACAAACAGAAGAATGAATAGTGATTATGAATCAATGTTCTTTATTACGGATATGAAATATATTTATCTTAGTTCATCAATTGTTAAAGAGCTTGCAGCATTTAATGGCGATATTTCTTTTATGGTCCCTTCATTAATTGAAAAGAAATTAAAGGAGAAATTCAATGATATTTAGACAAAGAGGAATTGATAACAAATCAATAACATTATATTTAATTATTATTAATGTAATTGTATTTTTTCTTGAATATATTGCATATAGATTTATGGTGTCAAACTTTGCTCTAATCCCTATCCTTGTTACTAAAAAGTATTATTTCTGGCAATTTTTCACACATATGTTTTTACATGGAAATATTTGGCATTTAGGCTTTAATATGTTTGCCTTATTCATATTTGGATTTCCATTAGAAAGACATTGGGGTAGTTCAAAATTTCTTAAATATTATATTATTTGTGGACTGGGAGGAGGATTACTGCACTATTTAATTAATACGAGTTCCCCGATTCCTTCACTTGGTGCTTCAGGAGCTGTTTATGGATTACTTTTAGCATTTGGTATGACATTTCCAAATACAATACTTTATATAAATTTCTTTATTCCAATAAAGGCGAAATATGCTGTAATTATTTTTGGTGTGGTGGAATTATTTTTGGGTATTACAGGTGCACAGAGCGGAATTGCACACTTTGCACATCTTGGAGGATTATTAACAGGACTTCTGTATTTGAAATCTGGCAAAATATTTTCAGGTGTTAAAAAGGAAACCGAGAAAACAAAGATCTATCAGAATTATGATAAAGGCAAAAGAGACAAGAACAAAGAACGCTTTAATGAGATTTTAGATAAGATATCAAGAAAAGGATATGATTCTCTATCTAATAATGAAAAAACTGAACTGGATAAATTGTCAAAAGAAATGTATTCAAATGAATAGAGTTTTTTACAGAACATATTCTTCTTTTCTGAAATCGAGATTCAAAGAACAGGTACATAAAATACCAATAAATATAAATACGAATTGTCCTAATAGGGATGGAACAAAATCAATTAATGGTTGTATTTACTGCTCTCCAAATGGATCAGGAACAGGCATTAATGGTACTGTACAGGAGCAAATTGAACTTTATTTGGGAAGAAATCCCATAGGTAAGTATATTGCATATTTTCAATCATATTCCAATATGTATGGGGATGAAGACAAATTATTTGCGTATTTTTCAGATGCATTGGATTATCCTCAGATTGTTGGACTATCAATAGCTACCAGACCTGATACAGTAAACAGTAATCTTATTAAAAAACTATTATTGCTAAATACATATATTCAGATTGAATTGGGGCTTGAATCTGCAAATGAAGATACTTTAAGACGAATCAATAGACATGATGTTCCGGAAACATTTGTTAATGCATGCAAGGAAATAAAAGCAATAAATAAGAATATTCATATTGTAGGACATATGATAATTGGATTACCGGGAGATAAATATGATGACTATCTAAACACAGCATTAATGATAAGTAAATATGCTCATGGAATTAAATTTCATCATTTATATATTGAAAAGAATATGCCCATAAGAGAATTATTTGAAAATAATAAATTACAACTTTTATCAGAAAATGATTACATAGGAATTTTACTTAGATTGCTTAATAATATTAATCCTAATACTATAATCCATAGATTAAAATCATCCTCAAATCCGAGAAGGCTTATTGCTCCTCTATGGACATTAGATTCAATGTTTCCTGAAAAGGTTAGGAAAGAAGCAAGCAAATCAAAAACAATACAAGGAAATAATTTTGTTTCATAATATATTGCAAATACTTGAAAATAGAGATTTAGAGTCAGGGACGGAGTTTGGATTTTTGGATTTTTTAAAAGGAGTAATTTTATGAGAAGTGCAAGAATTTCTTTTAAAGGTGCCTACCAACATATAACATCAAGAGCTTATAATGGGATTGATATTTTTAAAGAAACAAAGTATAAAAATTACTTATTATCATTAGTTCTAAGAGGAGCAGAACTATACAGAATTGATGTTATTGGCTATTGTATTATGGATAATCATTGCCATCTGATTATTAAAGAACAGTCAGGAAGAATGGGTGAATTCATGAGATTTGTAAATGGAAATTTTGGAGCTTTTTATAGAAAGATGGAGGGTGGCAAAGGATATGTATTTCAGGATAGATATCATTCAAAACTTATACAAGATGATCCAAATATGATAATGGTTGTAATGTATGTATTATTGAATCCTGTAAAAGCAAATATTCTAAAAAATCCTTTTAAATACAAATGGTCATCAATAAATATTTATTACTCAAATGATAAATCAATAAGTAGTAGATTCGTAGAAAATTACTTTACTAACAAAAATCAATTCAGGAAAAGGATACAATCATCATTAAAGGAAATCAGTGATTTTGAATTTCCTGTTATAACTACACCTTTAGGTGACTTTATTGGGAATCCAGCAAACATCAGGAGTATTATTAATAGATATAATAGAAGAAAATTAAATGATCAGGACAAGAAATCCATGATGAGAAAACGCAAAGAAGAATATGAAAATGTAAAGAATATTATTCATAAATTTGAAAAGCAAAATAAAGTAAAAATGAATAAAATCAATGTACACACACATAAAGGTAAACGATTAAGAGGGCAATTGTTAGTATTATTGAAAGAAAAAGTAGGATTAACATACAAAGAAATTACGAAAATAGAATTGTTTAAAAACATTAAATTTAGTTCTTTAGGCAGTATTTATCAGCATTATCGTAATAAAAAGTGCACGAAAAAAATCCAAAAATCCAAACTCCGTCCCCGAAAGAAAACGCTTGAAAAGAAGAGGTAGAAGATTATAATAATTGAGAAAGGAATGAAATGGATATAAAGAAAATAGAATCAATGTATCAAAAAGGGAAATATACTAAGCTTATTGAGCGGCTTGAGGGTAATGATGAGATGTATGATAATGAACATATTTTACGATTATATATTCGTTCAGCAAATAAGGTTGGGAAGATTATTGATAATAGTAAAATTCCTGACTTTATAAGAGATGATATTGATATGAAATGGAATATATTTCAAAATTTGAAATACATTAACAATGATTCAACATTATCTTTTCTCAAAAGGATTTTGAGTGAAGGGAGAGAGGATATTTTAGAGGATTTTGTAATTGTTGCTTATGACAAAATGGAAAGTATGCCTATTTATGATGAACTTATTGAATATATTGTTGAGCATAAGGAAAGACCTGTAATAAAAAAGTATTTAACATTGATTAATGAAGAGTCAGAAGGAATATTTCGCATTGTTTCACATCTGATATTAGGAATTGACACTAATCCGATAATTAAAATTATGAGATCAGAATATCCTTATGTAGAAAAGGCATTTGAAATGTCCTTTAATAATAAGTCATTTGATATCGAAGATATTATTGCATTTAAAAAGTGTTTTGAATTTAAGAATGGTCGCTTTATAATATTCAATGGAAATATATATAAGATCATTTCATATATAGACGAAGATAATGAATTTCTACTTAAAAATAAAACAGGAAATGAGGAGAGAGTAAGTTTTAATAAGATTGTTGAAAAAACAACACCTCTTAATAGTAATGACTTTCGCGTTTATAAATTTTTCAAGCCAGAGAAAGCAAGAGAATTAACTCCATGTGAATTATTGAAAAACATAATTGAGTATCATGGTAATGCCGTTGATAAAATTACATTAAAAAAGGAATTGCTATATATATTTGGTGAGAATACTCAAAAATATCTGATTAAGAACAAAAAAGTATTTGAGAAGTGTGTAGGCATACAAATTATTTATGGGAAAAATGATAGATATATGTTGACCGACGAGGATGAGGAAGGTATTTTAAATCATATAAAACGATTGAAAGGTCTGTCAAAGATCCGTGATTATATAATTAAAATATTAAATAGTACGGAAATCCCTAATAATGAAATTGAAGTAATTATTGAATATATTAATAAGAATGATAGTTCATTGAAAAACGAGATTATGTATTTACTTACCAATGATAATAAATTTGCAGAGGAAGTGGCAGAAGAAAAGTATTTTTCTGAATTTGCTTCAAAAAAATTTGTTGAAGCAATCATTGTGAGTAGAGTAAAAAGAAAAAAGTATGATAATGATGAACTCTGCTCAAAACTTGATGAAAATACCATTGAAAGGATATTTAAATCATCTGATGAGGATTATAGGAATATTCTGATAAATAGTGTAGAAAAATCAATAAGACTGGGAATTAACCTATACTATTTGAAATGGTATTTAACAAAACAAATAAATAGGACAAACACGGCATTTCCACCTGAGTATATATATCAGAGAATAATTGTGATTGCCAATGATATTGCTGTGCATAAAAAGAGCAATGATTTTTTAGCATTTGTAAGAAGATATCTTTTTAGCAAGAAAAATCCTTTAATAGTAAAGATCATAAAGGAAATTGAGAAGAAAAAAGCAAAGGAACTTTTTGATGTGTTTATGAATACTGAAATTATTACTCCATATCAAAAGGATGAGATTCGCATTGCAGTATATAATATTTATCCTGATTTCAGAGAGAAGATTGAAACAGTATATGAGTTTTCTACAAAAAAGGGTATATTAAAGAAACAATCTGAATTAAGTGAAATAATCAATAAGAAATTACCTGAATTAACTGTAAAGATCCGTGAGGCAGCTGATCATGGGGATTTAAGTGAGAATGCTGAATATAAATATTCAAGGGAACAGTATAGATTTATGTCAATATTAGCAAAGGAGATTGCAGCAGAGATCAGTAGATCACAGCCAAAAGACTTAAAAGAAGTTGATGCAGATAAAATTGGATTTGGTACTACTGTAATATTGAAATATGATAATGAAGATAAAGAAAGGATATATAATGTTTTGGGCCCATTAGATTCTGATGATGAGAAGAATATTATTTCTTACAAATCTCCATTAATGCAGAAATTAAGTGGTAAGAAAGTTGGGGATAAAGTAGAAAATATTGAAATAATAAATATAGAAAAGTACAAAGAGAAGTAGTAAAAGATGTTTTGTAATAAAATATAAATCTATTAATGGAGATTTGAAAAAATGGTTGTAATTATTGGAGCATTGAATTTACTGATTCTTTTTGCAATGTACATGATATGGGTGAGAAATAAGGAATACAGATTTTCGATTTATGCATCTTTTGCTCAGGGTATTATTCAGGTTCTATATCTATTTTTTCTTTTTTTCACGGTTTTTAGATATACTGGAAGCACAGGTAATATAATAATGCCAATTTCTGTTTCAGATATACTATATCTTGATATACTTGGATTACATTTTTATTTGATATTCTTCTATATCTATTTTCATAAATCAAAAAAGATCTTTACAAGTAACATAATGTTCCCAGATTTTTTACAACTCTTTCTTCCATCTTTTCTTCTCAATACTGCTTTAATATTTATTGTGCAATTGGATCTTCCTCTAAATCAGGATATTTATAGAATAATTATAAATAGATATTTTTCAATAATGATTTTCAAGGGAATATATACATTATCACATTTTCTGATTTACTATATTATTTCAAATGGGATTTCAACGGATATTGATTGAAAAACTGTCAATATTGAATACAAATAGTGAATTATCTCTATAATACGTAATCTTTATAAGAACATTATTTTTGAATTCCAGAGTATCCTTATTAATCACAATAATTGTATCATCAAGAGAATAATCATCAAAATAGAGTATCATTGCATTTTCAAATAGATTGATTAAAGGGAGTATTTTTTTGTTTGAAGCATTATATTCAATAAGAGAATCATTCATAAGTATTTCAAATACATTATTATTTGTGGTTATTTCAAAACTATGTGTAGAAAAATTGCACACTCCTTCATCATTACAGTACTGCAAATTACCACTAACATACATTATATCATATTCAATGGGGATATTTGAAGACAATAGCAATGAAATAAAAATCAAACTAATCAGTATTTTCAAAATAGACCTCTCTGGGTTTACTCCCATTTTGAGGTCCAATCATACCAGTATCTTCAAGCTGTTCAATAATCCGAGCAGCACGGGGGTATCCTACTCCAAAATGTCTCTGAAGCATAGATGTAGATGCTTTTCCTTTCATTGCCACATAATCCTTTGCTGCTTCAAATAATGGATCCTTATCAGTATATGAATTATTTTCAGTATCCACATTTCCTGCCCTAATATTTTCAGTTATTACTGATTCTTCAATTGGTATATGATATGTAGTATTAAGAAGAATATTCTTCAAATATTCCTTTTCAATTTCAAGTTCCTCGGCATAAGCATTAACGAACATTTTAGTGCGTTCTTCAGCGGCAGGGTATTGCAGTGGATTAACAATGCATTGAATCAATTCATTCTCAATAATTAATTCTGCAAGTTTTTCAGAGTCATTAACAATATTTTCAAATAGTGAAGTGATATATTTTTTTGCCCATAAATTAACTATATTAACAACCTCATCTGTTTTTAGAAAAGCACCATGAACCCTTATTGCACTTCCTCTTTGCGGAGGAATAAACAGCATGTCTCCTTTACCAAGCAGCTTATCTGCTCCAACTGTATCAAGGATTGTTTTGGAGTCCGCTGATGAAGGAACCTTAAATGAAATACGAATAGGAAAATTTGCCTTAATTGAACCAGTGATAATATTCACTGATGGTCTCTGTGTAGCTAATACCAAATGGATGCCTACTGCTCTTGACATCTGAGCTAAACGGGTAACATAATGCTCAATTTCCTTTGAAGCAGTCATCATCAAATCAGCCATTTCATCAATTATTACAATAATATATGGTTTTTTCTTTTTACTTTTCTTATTAAATTCATCAATATTTCGCACATTGATTTTAGCAAATTCCTTGTATCTGATATTCATCCATTCAGTTAATTCCTTTAACATAATGATTGCTTCCTGAGTTTCAGTGATCACAGGTCTTTCAAGATGAGGTATGCCGTTAAAAACAGTTAGTTCAATGCGTTTAGGGTCAACCATAAGGAATCTTACCTGCTCGGGCTGTGTTCTAAAAATAATTGATGATATCAGTGTATTAATACATACGGATTTTCCACTGCCTGTTGTTCCTGCAATTAACAGATGAGGCATAGCGGATATATGCTCAAAAATAGGGGTATTCTCAGTATCGCATCCAATTACTACTGATGTTGGATTTTTATCCTTAAGAAATGATTCATCGGTAATAAGATTTTTGAAATATACAAATAATCGTTTCTTATTGGGAATCTCAATCCCAACAGCAGATTTACCGGGTATATGTCCCAATATGCGAATGGATTTTGCCTTCATAGCCATTGCAAGGTCATCAGAGAGTGATAATATTTTACTAACCTTAATTCCGGGAGAAGGTTCAAATTCATAAGTTGTTATTACGGGACCAATATTAACATTAATAACTCTGCCATCAACATTAAAGGAACGCAATTTTTCTTCCAATATTTTTATATTTTCATTAATGAAATTCTTATCTGCTTTAATTTTTGTTTCAGGCGGATCATCAAGCTGTTCAAGAAATTGTGATTGAAATTCATCATCAATAATTCCTGAATAATCAATATGTCTTTCAAAAGCGGTTCTTATAGGAACTTCTTTTCTATATTCCCGCTTTTCTTTTTGTTTTATTTCCTTTTGAGCAGTATTCTTTTTATTTTTCTTTTTTTTCTTTTTTTCCTTAATTGGTCTATACTCATCTGTTTCGCGATTAATCCATTTACTATATCCCACTTTAATGAGCTCTATAAAATCTGTTAATCCCAAAAGTGAGCCAATAAAAGCAAATGCTATAATAATAAAAATACCGGCTTTTCCAAGAAAAGTTAATAAAAAGGAAAATAATGTATATCCATATATTCCGCTGATCTGTTTATTGCCTGAAAATAATGCAATTAATATTGGTAAAAGAATCATTATTGAAAGCGAAAATAGAGCAGGCAAATAATTTCTTTTGAATTTTAAAAGAAATCCAAGTGATGAGTAAGTGAGAAGAAGGGGAATCAATGCAATTGTTACACCCATGAAGGCATATGAATACCATGCAAGGAGGAATCCTATAAGACCGCCACTATTTATTGATCTATTGAAATCATAATTCATATTAAGATTGAAACGAGTGAATGCAACAATAGTAAAAACGGATATTAATAAAAGAAGAATTGGCAGCCATATATTAATATCATTTTTCCGCCTTTTTTTAATAATTAATTCAACAGGTATAAGTACGCCTGCTAAAATAATTGATATTATCATCAAAATATGAATAATAGACATATAATCATAATATGTATAAATTAATAAGTGTCAATAATCAGCATAATCTTTTCTGGGAAAAGATTATGTTTGTAGGGATATTCCGAATAATCTGAGGATATATTCTGAATAATTTGAAGAATATGTTGAAGGCTAGACCTGTCCACCAATATATCATGCATTAATCATTATTATTATTTCTTTTCTTTCTTTTTCTTGACATGCC
The DNA here is from genome assembly GCA_030592285.1 of Caldifarciminota bacterium. Classification (GTDB taxonomy): domain Bacteria; phylum Hydrothermota; class 32-111; order 32-111; family 32-111; genus JAUVJU01. Next base: position 5,863 of record JAUVJU010000021.1, on the reverse strand, counting down.
TATGGCATGCTACCTTAAACAACCAAATAAATGTAGGGGCGAACCTATGTGTTCGCCCACCATTAGGGCAGACACACAGGTCTGCCCCTACAAAACATAATACATTTTATTGTTTTTATAATTGTGGACAGGGCTGTTGAAAATCCAACTTGGTGGAACTTGTCCACCATATCATTATGATGATTATCTTATTTTTATCTTTTCTGCTATGCTCGCAAAGATACAATAATCAGAGCAGTTTTTTGTATTCTTCAAACAAAAACTCCATTAGTTCACCAGTTGTTTGTTCCGAGAAATCAAATTTAATACCTGCTGTTTTATATGTATTGGGAATACTTTCTGATGCTCCAAGGCTTAATGCTTTAAAATAATCATCAATTGCCTTGTCACCATTTTCTCTGTAATTTTTCCATACCTGCAATGCACCTAATTGTGCAAACGCATATTCAATATAATAAAAAGGTGATGAGAAAAGATGCGACTGTTTTTGCCAAAGAATCTTTCTATAGTCATCATATCCACTCCAGTCAATTATATCCTCTCCATAGGAAAGAATAATATTGTCAAAAGCGGTTTCTCTTTCAGAAGCAGTATGATTATAATGCTCATATAACCAGTGCTGGAATTCATCAATAATGCAGATCCATGGGAATATTGTAATAATCCCTTCAAGTTGCTCTTTCTTAGCCTGTTTTAACATTATTTCATCTTTATAAAATTCATTCCATTTATCCATTGTTAACAGTTCCATTGACATACTTGCAAGTTCTGCAACCTCTGAAGGTGTAAATCTGTAAAAAAATGGGAATTGATCTTTTGCAGCAACTGAATGAACAGCATGTCCTCCTTCATGCATTAATACACGCATATCAGAATGTACTTTAATTGCATTCATAAAGATAAATGGTAATCCGGTTTTTAGAAGTGGATAATTATAACCACCAGGTGCCTTTCCTTTCCTATTCTCTAAATCCAAAAGTTTAAGATCCTTCATTTTTGCAATAGTCTCACCAAAAAGCGGTTTAATGTCTGAGAATATTTTAATTGTTTTATTAATCAGTTCATCAATTTCTTTGTATGGAACAAGATCTTTATCATCTTTTGAAGGTGCAACCTTATCATACGGTTTGATTTTTTCAATTCCTAATGTTTCTGCTTTAATTTTCATGAACTTTTTATAAATAGGAACAGCGGATTTTTTAATGGAATTGTGAAATGAACGGCAGTCATCAACTGTATAATCAGTTCTATCCAATTCCTTGAATCTGTAATCCCTGTAATTATCAAAGCCGGCATTCTTGGCAATAGTTTTTCTCAGTGTAAGCATCTTATCAAGCAAATTGTTGATTTTCTCTCTGTTTTCCATTCTTACTTTACACACAGCATCAAATGCTGTCTTTCTCTTTTCTCTGTCCTTATCTTTTAAAAATTTTGCTGCCTTAATAAGTGTATATTCCTTTCCATCGATTTTGACAGTTAATGAAGCAGCAATTTTTTGATATTCAGTTGTTAGATTGCGTATATCTGTTTTAATGGGAAGATTTTCTTCTCTGAACAGATCAATGGAATTATGCATCTTTACTATGATTCTTTCAAGATATTTATCTATTTTATCTGCAAATCCGCTATTAATGATTTTCTTATTAATCTCAAATGCATATTTTTCATATTGTGGACTAATTTCATTAGAGAAAAACTTGTATGCTTTCTGATATTCTTCATTATTTGTATCGCGAGTCATATTTATATATGTCCAGGCATAGTCCTCTTCAATCTTTTCATATAATTCTCCCACTGTTTTGATAAGGTTCTCCAATGTTTCTTTATCACTTATTTCACATTGAAGAATTTCTTTGAAAAACGGTTCAATATCCGATAATTTTTTAATTTTAAACTCAGGGTTTAAAAAGTTCTTGTTTATCATAATAACATCCTTATTGAATTTTTTAGAATTTATGATACATTGACAAATATGAAAATAACTTCATTAAGTATAGAAAATTTTAGAAATTTTTCAATAGAAAAGTTTTCATTTGATAATAAAATATTTATTACAGGAAATAATGGCAGCGGAAAATCATCTGTTCTTGAAGCAATAAACTATTTTTCAGGATTTCGCTCATTCAGGGATTATAAGGATAATAATCTCATAAAAAAGGATAAACAGCACTTTATGATTAAATTTGAGGGTATAAGAGAAGATAACCCCATATCCGGTGGTATTAAATATTCAAATAAAGGTAAGGAAGCAGTATTTAATAAGACCCCGGTTAATCGTATATCTGATATATTTGGGGTATTCTTATCTGTTATTTATTCTGGTTTTGATAAATTGCTTGCCACTAAGCCACCACTTTACAGACGAAGATTTATTGATAGGATCCTATCTATTACAGATAGAGAATATTTTGAATCATTAATGTCTTATCACTCCATTTTAAAGAAACGCAATTATATGCTGAAAAATAATTATAATAAGGATTTATCAGATACCTATGCAATGCAAATGTCTAAACGGGCTAAAAATATTTATATGAAACGCCTTGAATTTATTGAGTATTTTTCATCGGTTCTTAATGAAACAATTAATATGATCTATGATGAAGAAAAGACAATTGCTGTTGAGTATATTTCATCAAAGGATAAGGGAGCATTTAGTGAAATATCTTTATATAAGGTGCTTAAAGATATGGAGCAAAAAGAAATAAGAAGAGGTAGAACCCTTGCAGGGGTGCATCTTGATGATTATAATATTAAAATTAATTCCAATAAAATTACAGAACTTGGTTCTGATGGAGAAAGGCGGCTTTTGGGTATGGCTTTTAAATTAACGGAAACAGAATTAATATATGAAAGTATGGGGGAGTATCCCATTATTCTTTTGGATGACATTACCGCAGAAATTGATGAGAATAAAAAGGAACGCATGATTAAACTATTTGATTCATTTGAACAGGTAATTATTGCCTCTCCGCTTGAATCAGAAAATACACTTAATTATAATACAATTGCACTTAATGGTGATGAAAATGAACCTGCTCCTAATTAATGCAAATATAATAAATGTGCTTAATGGCGAAATATATAGATCTAATATATATATTGAAAATGGTATTATTAAGGGATTTGAGAAAAGAAAGAATTGTAAAGTAGTTGATTTAAAAGGTAAATATGTAAGCCCGGGTTTTATTGAAGGACATATACATTTGGAAAGTACTCATGTACTTCCTGTTCACCTATATAAGTATTTCCTCAAAAATGGTGTAACTACTGTTATCAATGATCCACATGAGATTGCTAATGCAGGTGGATTAAAGGGAATAGAATTTTTCATGAAGCAGTCGGAGGATTTGCCAGTTGATTTTCTATTTATGATTCCTTCCTGTGTTCCTGCTTCAAAATTTGAAACAACAATACATAAAATTGGTCTAAAGGAAATGAAATATCTGAAAAGTAGAAAGCATGTAATAGGACTTGCAGAAATGATGAATTATCCCGGAGTGATTAATGGGGATAAAGAAGTACTTAAAAAATTATCCTTATTTAAGGGAGAAATCATTGATGGTCATTGCCCATTTCTCAGAGGACAGAACCTGGATAAATATATTAGTTATGGAATATACTCAGACCATGAAACAGTTATAGCAGATGAAGCAATTGAAAAGATCAAAAAGGGTATGTATTTAATGATAAGAAGGGGTTCATCGGCTATAAATATTGATTTAATAAAAGTAATCAATAAAGACAATGATACCCGTTTTATGCTTGTTTCAGATGACATCTCTCCTATAGATATGATTGAGGATAGATATATTAAATATACATTGAAAAAGGCATCTCAGGAAAATAAAAAACTTTCTCCCATATCATTAATTAAGGGCTTAACTGTAAATCCTGCAGCATATTTTCGTTTACATGATAGAGGAATCATTGCACCGGGATATAAAGCGGATTTAGTGATACTTGATGATCTGAGAACATTTAATATTAGTATGACAATTAAGGATGGAAGGATTGTTTATAAAAATAACAGGGCAGTGAATATAAATAAACCGCATACAAAAACAGGAAAAATGAGTGTGAACATCAAACACTTTACAGCATCTGATTTTTTAAGAAAAACCAAGAAAAAATATTTTCCTGCAATTATAATTAATGAAGGCTCATTAATTACTGATAGTAAAAATATTGCTATTAAAAATAATTTATTAAAAGCAGATGTAAATAATGATATTCTTCTTATTTCATCAATAGAAAGATATTCAGGAAAAAGCAAATATTCTATTGGGCTTGTAAATGGATTTGGATTAAAAAGTGGAGCAGTAGCATCTTCATATAATCATGATGCACACAATATTTTGGTTATTGGTGAAAATTCTGATGATATGGCAATTGCAGTAAATCATTTGAAGCATATTGGCGGTGGTGTTGTATATGTAAGAAAAGGTAAAGTAATTGATATTAAAATGCCCATATATGGTATTTTATCATCAATGAATTTGAGCCAAACTGCAAAGGCATTTGGTAAACTTGAAAATACATTAAAAAATAATGGAGTTCATATTAAACATCCATTAACACAAATGTCATTTCTATCATTATCCGTTATTCCTAAATTGAAAATTACCGATAAAGGTATTATTGATAGCGAAAGATTCAGAATTATAGAGTGATTCAATTGTGATCTGATGTTCCTTTTTTTATTGGGAAGGGTTTTGATTTTAAATATAAAATATAAAATTTCTATTGACATAATCAGAAATAAGTATTAACATATAAGAAAAGTGAGGTATGTATGAAATCAAGAATATTTATTATTTTAGTAATGCTATGTATGGTTTTATATGTAAATGCTGATTGGAATGATAGGTACTTACCTATCAATGAATGGGATATGAAAAGAGAGATAGATGGTACAAAAGCAACAGTAGATTCACTTAATTGTACACTTGTGGGTAGAGCATTGTTTGGTCCATGCTATGATGTATTTGTAAAAGATACAATCGCATATTCAGGTCATGGTATGTCATTATTAATATTTAATATCAAGGATCCCTCAAATCCAATCTTTCTTAGCTATTCTGATACAGGTGGTGATGCATATAGTGTATATGTAATTGACACAATTGCTTATGTAGCAGCAGGATATTCAGGGCTCAGAATAATCAATGTATCGGACCCTGTAAATCCTGTAGAAATCGGATTTTATGCTACAGTTAATTGTGCAAGGGGTATATATGTAATTGACACATTTGCCTATATAGCAGCTGATACTGCAGGGCTCAGAATAATCAATGTATCGGACCCAACATCACCTATACTAATAGGATGTAATGCTTCAAATGGTTATTCATATGATGTGTATGTAATTGACACATTTGCATACATGGCAGATGGATATCTCAGAATAATCAATATATCGGATCCCACAGATCCTATAGAAATGGGCTTTTTTGATACAAGTGGTGGTGCAATTGGGGTGTATGTAATTGACACATTTGCTTATGTAGCAGATATGCAAGCAGGGCTCAGAATAATCAATATATCGGATCCAACAATACCAGTAGAAATTGGTTTTTATGATACAGGTGGTAGGGCATATGAAGTATTCGTAGTTGATACATTGGCCTATATAGCAGATTATAATGAAGGACTAAGAATAATGAATATATCGGATCCCACAGATCCAATAGAAACGGGTTTCTATGATACAGATGGGGGTTCAAATAGTGTATGTGTAATTGACACTTTTGCTTATGTGGCAGATGGAAATGCAGGACTAATAATAATCAATGTCTCAAACAAAGCAAGCCCTATAGAAACGGGCTTCTATGATACAGGCAGCATAGCCTATGATGTACAT
>JAUVJU010000133.1 GCA_030592285.1 Caldifarciminota bacterium | reverse complement strand
CATTTCTCATAAATAATATTTTCTTTTCCTTTACACCAAACATTTTTGCCATTCTATCAGATGCTGTTCCATCATTTACTAATATATATCCACAATTATTAAAAATATATGGCAGCATATTTTCCCAACATTTATATTTAAATATATTTTTCTTTATTATAGAATAATTCAAATGACTACCATATTTTCTTAGAAATTTGTTTTTAAACATTGGTAATTGTATATTAATCAATACTGCTGCATGAGGTAAATGCGAAATTATGATATTTGGTTTGTTTTTTAGCACTAAGTTCTTGATTAAATTCCTTCTGAATATATTTAAATATATCATATATATTTTATTCTGTATAAAAAAAGGCAATCTGTTTTTGTTAAAAAAGTTAAAAACAGGGATTGTTACAATAGTGCATTTATTTAGAATTCTTTCCTTTTTAATACTCTTCTCATTAGAAGTAAAAAAACAGTATGTTTGTTCAAAGCCATTTCTATCATAAAATTCAATCATTTTATAAATTGAAGGCATTCCCGCTTTTTTGTTCATTACCCAAATAGGGATTGTAGAAATATGTAATATTTTATTCATTTTAATAATAATCCATAAATTGTCTTTAATGCTTGTTCATATTTTTTTTGATCAAAGTTTTTCATTGCATATATTTTTGCATTCTTACTAATCTTTTCATATAATTCCCTATTATAAATCAAACTGTGTAAATATTCTTCTAATGATTCAATAGATAGATCACTCAAACCAATACCTGTGATATTATTCTGAATGGTTCTATTAATTCCAAAAATATCCTGAAATATAATGGGTAAGCCAATTGCCATTGATTCTTTCACAGACACAGGACCAGCATCCGTTGTTGCAAGAGATAATCCAATATCTGATGCTCTAAGTAAGGAATGATACTCAGAATTATTAAGTAAATTATGAAATTGTATAAATTCCTTTCCTTTTGTATAATTTCTTATTTCTGCATTATAATTATTATATGAACCTTCTATTAGGTTTAAGTGTACTTTATTTCCTTTTCTTTCTAATTCACTAACTGCATCAATGATCCTCTCTATTTGAAAAATTCTCCTATTTACTCTTATACTTGTAATAATAATCTCATTATCCTTGAAATCCCATTTTGCTTTTTCATCATCATTTTTCTCACCTAATGATTTAATGTCAATACCCCAAATAGTTTCCTTAACCTTTTCTATTTTATATGGAATATATTCCAATAAATAATTCCCTGGTATAAGAATATAATCAGAAGATTTAATTGCTCTATTATATAGATATTTCATAAATAATGTAGAGTTCTTATAGCTTATCCTTATATCGCTGCCCCAGAATGATATGATCTTTTTAGCTTTGGTATTCAATACAAATAATCCAAATGGGGTTAAATAATGAACATGGATCAAATCAGGATTTATTTTTTTAATTCTTTTATGTATCCTCATCCAAGCATAGAAAAGTGCAAGTTTATATGGAATATTTTCAATTAGATTAATAAATGTCGTATTTTTAATTGGATGCCATTCATCCCTTAATGCAATATAATAAATATCATAATGACATTTTTTTAGAATATCTATATGTTTAATTGTATGAATTGAATTAGATGGAGCTATTAGACAAATTTTCTTTTTCATTTTCCTGAACTAAGTTTGCATATTTAAATGCAATTGCCAAAAACATATAAAAAAATATAAGTCCATCATTGAACATATCACCGGTATCTCTTAAATGACATCTGGGACCCTCTGATATAATTCCCATAATCAAATATGCAATAATGGATACTAGTAGCGTTGATGAGAATCTCTTTGATGCTTTAGAATAATTCCCTTTAATAATAACAATTAATTTACGGATGATTATTGATGACATAATTAAAAAGCCAAATAATGATAATAAACCATATTCAACTGCAATACCAAGAAGAAATTGATGCGAATGTAATACTCTTTGAGATGGGAACCTTCCCATATCAGCCCATAAAAGTGGAAATTGATTTCCTCCAATACCAAATGGATATCTGAGTATTCCATCAAGGGATGCCTTCCATGCAGATGTTCTTATAAGTGTACTAAACTCCATAATTCTTGAACTTGTTAATAATCCTTGAAACCTCATGAATAGATTATACATTGCAGTAGAAAGGGATAATAAAATAAGCAGCATTACTATAAAAACCTTTTTTAATGGTTTTCTTAAATCCTTATTAAAAATTGCTAATAGAATAAATCCTGAGATCGCTGCAAGGGTTCCACCTCTACTTAAAGTCATTAATAATGATGACATAATAATAAAGAAAAAACTATAATAAACCATTTTCATTTTCTTTTGTTTTGCTTCAAAAATGAAATATATTCCTAATGGTATAAATAATTGAATAACTGAAGAATAAATATTGGGACCATTAAAATTAAATGGCATTCTCTTAAAAAATAATTGTGCACCTGTAATATTAGTTAAAAATGTAAAAGATCCAATAAATATATTTAAAATAAATGCTAAGTAAAATACCTTTATCAGCATATACACCTGCTTTTCTGTACTAATGGAATGATATATGAGAATCATCATTATTCCGGGAATTATCATTTGTCCAAATGAAGAGATCATTGTTATTGAAATATCACCATTAACTAATGACTCTGATAATAATGCTGATATTATACTGCCTATGAATGTCATGACCAATGCATACCAGACAATAAAATCCTCTAAACATACTTTCTTTTGGGGAATCTCTCTATTTTTGTTGATTAATAATTTCAATGTAAGCACTACAATAAGTAATATTTCAGCAATCATAAATGGATGAAAATATACATCTCCAAATTGAAATTTAAATGTTGTTACATTTAATCTTAATAGAAATGGAAAAACTGCAATATAAATAAATAAAATTTTATATGTATCAAGCATTAATATTCCCCAAAATGCACAAATCAGAAAAATCCAAAAGAAAGATCCAACTAAACCTTTGCCTGCTCCCCATATCTGGAAATTCCTATATACATAATATGTAATAAATATTCCAAATAAAATATATAATGGAATTACAAAATACTTTCTAATGCTTTCTTGTCTGGAATGGGTCATTAAAAACCTTTTTCATATTTTTTGAAAAAACAGTTCTCTGCTCCTCAGTTAAACTTGTTTTCAAATAATATCTTATTCCAATAATTAGTATATCTATTATTAACACAAGTAAAATAATTATAATAACAATAATTTTTCTTGGTGGAAAACTTTTAATGTCCGGAACACTTGCATTTCCAAGCGTATAAATTTTATTTCCTGTTGATGATATTTCACTTTTAACATAATTTATGCGTCCAAGAATTTCTTCTTTCATTATTACTGATGAGTTCAGCTCTATTCTTATTTGAATATACTTTGCCACATCAACCGGATTATCTTGAACTCTTGCATTTGTTGAATCAATTGCTTGTTGAATGGAATTAATCAATCCCATTTGGGTTTTCAATGTTTTTGATTCTTTTGGATGATCCTGCTTAAACATAAAATAATCCAATTGTTCTTCGGCCAATTTTGAATATAATGCTACCAATGAAGAGTTTATTAGTCTTTCAGAGTTTTCCATGGTTCCTATCTTTGTTTTTTTCTGCCATAAAATATATTCATTCTTTAGTGTTTCAACTACATTAATCTGCTCTTTATAAAGCTCATTCAACATCTTTAATTGATTTTCCAATTTCAATTTGTCAAGATATGACATTGCTTTATTTAAATATATTATATAATCATCACATATTAATGCAGCAAATTCAGGATCTGTATTTGTGTATGATAAACAAAGCATTTCAGATGTTGTAATATTTAATTTTGTACTTCTCTTTAATTTTTTTCTTGTAAGCAATATTGATTTTGATCCCCATTTTTCAGTTAAGTTATGTTTAGCTATTATACTATCTAAAATAATATCGCTTCTCAGTAAATCGGAATATAGATCCACTGTCATTGCACTAAAACCCCCAAGATTCATTCCTGAACTAAGTTTTGATATTGAACTTAATGAGCTGAGAAGAGATTGTTTGCTACCCTCTGGAGGTACAATAGCAACATTTGCCGTATATGATATTGGAATAATAAATACTATAATAATTGAAATGATTATAGTAATTAATAATGTTAATGATAAGAATCTTCTATACTTTACAAGTTCAATGAAAAAATCAATTGTTTGTTTCATCTTAACCTCTCTATTATGGGATTAAAGGTGTAAGTATAGTGATTATAGAATATATACCAAGGAAAATGGAGATAATTAGAGATACATCCTTTGCAATGCCAAGAAATGATTTCCCAATATAAAGTGAATATCCCGGTTTAATGTCTTCATTGCTTTTCACTCTCTTTCCATTCTCATCTGTTACTGTAACCTTGCTCAAATCCCCATTATCACTAATACCGCCTGCAAGACCAATATACTCTTTAATGGTAAACCCAGGCGTATATGGAAAATCTCTTTGATAATTAACATTTCCACGAACACTAATTGACTGTGGGTATAAAAATATCTGATCCTTTGGCAAAACAATATCATCCAGATCAACCACTATCATATCTTCTTTTCCTTCCCGAATAATATATACTGTATTGGGTTCATTTGATAAAATTCTTGCTTCTACGAAATTTATATAATATCTAAATGTTTTTCCCCATTGAAAGGAAATATAATTACTTCTCCCGGATCCAATGGATACAGCTACCTTGTTCATATCGCCAAATATTCCAATTGTAACAAAAACACTATCAATGTCAAATTCTTTTTCATAAACTCTATTGATTTCTTTTGAAATTTCACCTAATGTCATATCCTTTGTATTAATAATTTGCCATGGAAAATAATCAGCTTTAAAATCACTCTCTTCTTCCATTCCTGCTTTTCCCCTTTCAATATTTAAAAGTTTTATAATCAAATAATTATTATATTCAATGCTGCTTCTATATCCAAAACTATGTACAGTTGTTTTATCCAGTAGAAAAATATCCAATCCATCTCCGGGTATAGGTTTATACTGATAAATATCTGGTATCTCAGAATATAGTATAATCATCAACATAAGCAAAATGATTATAGTAAATATCTTTTTCATTTAGCCTCCTAAATTTCACTATGAAAATAAATTTTTATATGCATTATATGATAAGTCCTGTACTTGTCAACAATTATTATTTTTTATTG
>JAUVJU010000014.1 GCA_030592285.1 Caldifarciminota bacterium | reverse complement strand
TCCTCTTCATCTGTTGATATTGTGCATTTAATTTCTTTTGTTCTATTACTCACTCTAACAAAGTGTGAATTCATTGTATGATCATTTGTAGAATCCTCAGATAATAATACTGTATTAATGTAAAACCCTGAAATAAAATCATCAATCACAGGGATTTTCAATAGTATGGTATCCTTTTCAAGTTCTCTTATCTCATATCCATATATTGAATCCGTACCCCAGAATATAAGCATTCTGCCTTCCATTTCCGGAGGAATAATACTTATACCTGCTGTTTCACCAATATCATAAACATTTTTATCAGTAATAAAATATGGTGAATTTATGTTCTGAGCATACCCATAATAGTATGAATATAAATATGATTCAATATTACAATTATCATAAGAAAGAAGTGCTTTATAATAGAGTGATTTATTATAATCAATTTTCAATGTATCAATATCTGTTTTATTTATATACTTCTTATTTAAAAGTGTATCTGCATCATAAAAATCATAATTATCCGAAGAAAGCAGAATAATCTTAACTGCGCAATCATTTACATATTCCTGTTTACTGCTTATTACAGTCCATTCAATCATCATTGAATCCTGTGATGATTTTGATAATTTTATTCCTGCATATTTATTCCTTGGATAATATGTTAAACATGTATTCTGAGATATTGCTTCCTTGTCAATAGATATTACAGTTCCGGTAACTGTATATGAAATAGGACTTTTTATATTTTTAAATTTGGGTTTTCTTAATACTTTAATTTCCCCATCCTTATTGAGAATAGCATTAACAGTGTCATATGGTAAATCATTATAAAATGTATCATTATTAATGGAGAAATTAAATCCACTTGCCTTATCTGAATAGAAATTTGAAATATAGGGATTAAAAAGAATATTGCAACTATCATTTGACATTTTCTGTCCACTTAGATATTTACCCTTAAGATCAATATTAAGTTTCTCATTTTTCTGATAGATAGATTTTTTTGAACTAATAGTTGTTTCAAATTTAGGTGCTCTGAATTCCTGAACAGAAAATGATACATAAGCATTTTTATCAAAGTAACAATTATAGTAACCTGTTTTAAAGGAATCAGATATCATTATTTTTAGTGAAAATGTACCATTCCTATCAAGAAACACCTTTCCCTTTTTAACAATATCATAATCCGGTCCCCGAATCTCATAATGTATTTCCTTGAAATCAGGAATTGAGATCCTGTTTGCATCTTTATTTCTCATTATTCCACTTATTAAAACGCTATCATTCAATGTGTAGAGATTCCTGTCTGTAAATACATAACTAACGATATTACTTATTGGTCTATTTAATCTATATGGCATTATAACATTATCATCTTTCATTATTCCATATATGAAATATGCATTATGTGAATTATTTTCAAATAATCTTACATTCCTTTTATTTATTTCAAATAAACCATTTCTAAGTGAAAATCTTGATAATTGTTTTCCTTTTTCATTAAATAGAATAATTTTTCCAGGTGTAATTTGTTTGAACTTATCTCTATCAAAGGCAAAAAACAATCCATTCTTAGTATTCATAATTAAATGCATTGAGGCAGATGATTGTTGAAATAAAAAAGGCAGATCAATAGTATCTGTATAAGATGAAGAATAATCATAATAACGGATAAAGCCCCTGCAAAGCCATCCACTGCCTCTATATACATTATTAATATCAATATCCAAACTCTGGATCTGATTTTTTAATGCAGGGAATTCAAATCGTTTAGTCTCAAATGCCTTGATTGGTTTTAAGTAATTAGAATATCCAATGTCTGAATAGAAATGTATAAAATCATTTACACTCATAAAATCAACAAATACATCAATAAAATTCTTATTCATTGCTTCAATGTTCAGTACAATATCTTCTTGATTATATATATAATACTCATCAAATTTTATAAATGGATAGTAATCACCTGTTTTTACTGTATATTTACCGGGATTCTCTATACGATTTCCAAATATATCTTTTAAATTTTTATTAATATCAATAAAGTATGTTTGCTGAGGTAATAACTCTCTGTACAGATAGAAAGAATTGCTTGAATAATTAACTCCATATCGTATAGGAAATTTAACTTCTTCCTTCTTTATTGGATCAATAAATTTTATATACTTTTTCCCATCTGTACCTTTAATATTATTTGAAAAATATATATTGAATCCTGTTTCTGATCTATAATTAATATTCTTTATATCAACATCACCAGAATATCTGAACCTATTAAATGTTTTAAATCTATATGTATAGGTTGAATTCATTAATTGAGGATTTTTAAATTTTAAATCATAGAAACATTCAATATTTAATGTATCATTAAAATCAATCTTCACTGTAAATGCATGCTTTTTTTCATTCTCATTTAAATAAACATAATTAATTTTCTTTTTATATTCTGTAATAGTAAATAGTATTTCTTTTCTTGAATTATTATCAGTAATTGTGAGAAATTCCTTAATATTATTTAAACCGGGATCATAATTGAATGTCAAAAAAGCAGATGTATCATTGGGGAACTGACTGTATTTAAGATTATGCCCAAGCACCTTCAAACGAATTGGATTAATAGTAAATGTATAATCATCCCTTAATACTGAAGAATCAATTGCCAAAATACCTTTTAATATGGTAAAAATATATTTTTGTGATGGATCCGGATCTTCATCAGCAATAAACGCAATTGTTGAAGTGCCTCTTGCTCTAAAATGACCATTTAATTCCGGTTCTATTGTGAATTTCACATTAAGATCTTTAACATCTTCAATAGGGAGAATATTCTTTGAAAAAAGAATAGTAATTTCAGTAAATGGTGTTTCATTGATTGTTGATGATGATGGTGTATGAGAAATAATTTTCAGTATGCCTTTCTCTTTTGAATACTCTGTAATATTATTCGTATAATATTCAATATCCCCATATATAGATATCAATGTTAATAATAAAAGAAAAGTTATTAAAAGTTTTTTCATTAAAACCCCCAGTTTTCTTTAATCATATTAAATGCTGCACATAAGTCAACATATTTGTTGATTCTGGTATTACAAAAAAAAGCGTTAATTCATCAAATTGTATTTGCACGGCACAGTACATTCCTTCTTTTCCGGGTCATACCGCATTGCTGAAAGTTCGCCTGGGTGAAATGCGGTATCCAGTATTTTCTTATTTCTTTTCTCTTTTTTTTCTTTCTACTTTCCACTTGCAAATTGCTACTCTTTTTCTGTCATTGCAATGAATGTTGTAGGGGCATATTTTGAATAATTTGAAAAATATGTTGCGTGCCGTGCCATTTTCTACCTGCCATGAGTTTATTGTCAATCAATATCAATCACTCTGCTGAATAATTTGTTTTATGGCATCATATGCAGATTTTGGTGTAAAATCTTCATTTAAAATACCATTACTTTCTGCAGTTCCACTTCCATCTCTAAAATAAAATATACAAAACCCATCAAATTCGTTCTTGTCTGTAATGTCAATTGAATATAGGAAATAATCTCTCTGCTCATTTTCATCATTAAAATGAAGTAAATTTGTTTCTCCTACCCACATTTTCCCATGCCAGTTATAATTTTTTCTAAATTCCACAATAGTTGCAACTTCATCTTCCAATTCATTATAACTATATGGGTCAATTCCAATAATATCTATCTTTTCATAATTATCCTGCATAATAGCTTTAATGTAATCTATACTATTTGGAGTAGATGTTCTTCTTGCTATCTCATTAAGAATAATTTTTGTGTCTGGTGAAATACTTTTAATTGAATCTGCAATAAGCTTTGTGAATTGTACCCATTCCTCAATGCTTCTTACAGAATTTACCTGATTGCCAAGGTTTATGCACAATTCAACCATTATCATCATATAATCGGGATAATACCTATTAGCCAGAAATATCACCTGATCTTTGTACATATCTTTAAATTCATCCCAATCTGCTTTCCCATCACCTCCATCAGGATGAATTAACATATCAATAAAAGAAGCAGGTAACCAAGATTCCATTCCATAAACCCCAATATATATTTTTAGTTCATTTGAGCAAGCATAATTAATAATACTATCAAGTTTATTTATTTCATCAGGATATTGAAGAGTTTCATTTCTTATATCAATCCTAATAAAATCTACTCCCAATTCTTTTGCCATATCAACCTCTCTGAGAGAATTTTCTAAGTTAATTTCTCCATAAGGCAAATTGGGTGCATGATAACAAGCATCATCTATTGTTATACCAAAGGTCATAGAAGTATGAATATCATTTATATCCGGTATTGAAGGAATATTGTTATTAAAAAAACAACCAATTAGCAATATAAATAGAATTATAATTAATATAAATCCAAAAGTTATAAATCTTTTTTTACCCATTGTTTTATATCCTTAAAAGCTATCATTCCCACAAAAAAATCAATATTCATTATATAGGTTATATAATTCCTCTTCTATTTGCTCTTTAGTTTTTTCCACAGTACATCCTCCACCTTCAAACTTTCTAATAATATTGCCATCTTTAAAAACAATTACTGTTGGACACCATTTAATATTGAGTTCCTTACATATTGAATCATTGTCAAAGGATCTTGTTGCCTGATTATATGAACCATCTGGAACAATATATCTACAGAATTTCACTTTACCATTATACTCATCTTCCTTCATTATTTCTTTAATTGCCAGAATTGTCGCAGCAGGTTCCTTGCTTGACCATGATACTGATTTCCTATTCCATAGTTCATTATTACAAAATACCACAATAACAGGCATTGGGAATTCCAATACTGTTTGCTGGAAAGTATTTTTAGTCACTTTATCTATTGTTGTATCTCCATTTAATCGAGTGAATATCAAATAAAGACCACTAATCACAATAACAATAAGTATTATTTTAATCCATATAGAGTTTTTCATTTTAATAACCTTGCATCGCAATTTGGACAATATTTTTTATTTTTAAATTTTATCCATATATTTGGTCTCATACCGGGATATAGTTTGCCATTGCATTTAGGACATCTCAAAATATATACAGGATAAATCCAATTTATGAAAGCAACTGCAAATAAGGAAAAAATTGCTATATAACGGAACCAGTTTGGAGCAGTTTTAATAAATACTACTCCAATAAAAAGCAAAATTGGAATTATTATTAAATACCGCAATTTTACATACTGCCTATATTTTGGATGAAATTCATTGCTATAATCATTTGAATTATTTGTATTTTGATCCATTTATTAAACCTCCTTTTAAAAATTAATCATATAATATATATAATATCATACTTACTATTTATCACTCCATTCTGTCATTCCCATGAAAATGGGAATCCAGCATTTTCTTTAATCACCTCAATTACCTTTCATTACTGCTTTTCCCGAATTTTCAGATGGGGACGGAGTTTGGATTTTTGGATTTTTTATTTACCCATATATAAGTTATATAAATAATTATACTTATAAAAAGTGTAGAAAATAATCCAAAATTCCAAACTCCGTCCCTGGATATTTATATGAATCTCATAGTGTTTTTTCTTTGCGTAAAACTAATATCGAGAAGTATAAAATTAAAATCGCCTGTATCCACGGAAATATTGGGTACCACCAAATTCCATTCTGATCTGGATGTGCCATAATAATATGTACTAAAACAGGTTGAAATAACATGAAAGCTGCATCAATCATTCCTAAGATATATCCCAATTTTATTTCTAAACAATAGCAATATTATAGCTATTAATAGTAAACCAGCAAAAGCAGGAGTGGCATAGGCTCCTATTCCTCCTATTTCAATAGCACCAGGTATCTCCCGAATACTTTTATGAACTAATTGAATAAGCAATAATGCGATAACAGCCTGAATATAAATTGTTGGTGATTTTAATTTATTTTGTTTCATTTGTTTAATTATAACGCATTTAATCTCAAAAGTCAATTTATTCGGTTTTCGCTGTTGTGTAAAAAAAGAGGTGTAAATTCGTTAAGATATAGATATTTTATTGCTTGCTCTTTATGCTAATGCTTCTTCTATCTTGTCTAAATATTGCTTTGGGGATTTGTATATTGGTGACTGAAATGGATACTTCACCTTTGACCAATTTTTATATGTGTCAGATATTAATTTGGCAAGTGCCTTATCATTATTATGTGAGAATGATTTTATTCCTTCATAGCCATTTAATACCTCTTCTGAAGAAACAATATTGCTTGCAATAATATATTTACCACATATTCCTGCCTCACTCATTACTCTGCCCCATGTTTCAGGCCATAATGATGGGAATATCAGAACATCAAATTCTGAGAATATTCCATTCTTCATTTCATTATCAAATATCCCTCTATAAATAAATCTATTATCCTTCACTTTATTTTCGATATTTCCATACATATTTATTCTTATCTTTTTATTTGATAGGTGATTAACTGCATCATATAATAGTTCCAATCCCTTATGATAGCCATCATGTCCAATATAGGCAAATATCGGATCTTCCTTTTTTATTGATTTACAATCAATTTTTTTTTGAAAATGTGTAATGATTTTTGTATTAATGGATCTATTAAAGAATCTCATTAAGATCTGTTTTGATTTTTCTGTTGGAAAAACAATCAAATCAAATACATTCATAATCTCTCTCATTCTTATCAATCTATTTTTATAATATTTAATTGTTTTATTAAATGGTTTCATTATTGAGATCAGTAGATTTTGTGTATTTCTCTGGAAATTACTAAGAATCGGAAATTTATCAACATAACAGTATATACAATTATTGGCATAGGGTCCGCTGCAAAG
Organism: Caldifarciminota bacterium; assembly: GCA_030592285.1. GTDB lineage: Bacteria > Hydrothermota > 32-111 > 32-111 > 32-111 > JAUVJU01. The sequence goes on along the minus strand of JAUVJU010000014.1, from coordinate 20,155 downwards.
ACTATCATTGTTATTTATTAAAGTATATCGTTCACAACATGCATAATAATCATGTACAATAAAAACAATCTTCTTATTCTTTTCCTTTATTAAAAGTAGTGTCTCAATACAAATACCTTTAATATCATGAATAATAATTGTATCAAAATCTAATGTAGATTCCTTAATAAGCTGATTAAAATCACCAATTATAATGTTTTCTGCTGTAATATCGGATTGATATGCAAATACAGTTGAGTCATTATCATTAAGCTCACATACAAATTGCTGTTTTCCACCCAGTGATAAAGAATAATCATATATATAATGTGCGATTTTCATTCTAACACCCCTTCAAGATTGTTAATACCCTTTTCATGATTATTGTAATTGAATTTCTCAACTGCCTTTTTTGCATAAAGTCCCATATTAAGTCGCTTTTCTTTGTTCAAATAAAGATGCTTTATATATTCTGCTGCTTCAGCATAATCACCAAAAGGTACAAGAAATCCATTTTTTCCATGTTCAATAACATACATTGATCCGGAACAAAATGCATTGATTGATGGAATACCAGAAGCATGTGCTTCCAGAGTAGCAATACCAAATGATTCAGCCAATGATAATTGCACATATACATCACCATCTAAAAAGAGCTCTTCTTTTTCTTTATCATCAATTTCTCCTAAGTAATCAATACCCTTAACTGAATGAATTGCTTTTAAGCATTCCCTTTCAGCCTTTCCTGCTATTATTAATCTTATATTTATCTGCTTTTTTAATAATTCAAATGCTTTTATCAATGTGTATGTTCCTTTCTCAAAATTATTAAATCCCAAAGAAATAATTGTAAATGGTTTATTCTCTATATTTTTTCTTACAATATTTGATTCTTCAATATATGGATTCAATCTTACAATGTCTCTTTTATACCCATTATGTCTTAAAAATTCTTCCTCATAATGTGAATTTGAAATAATTATATCTGCCTGTTTATATAGAGCTATGCAATCACTGGAAAAATACTCATATCTATATCTGTTATCACCGGGAATACCAAAATGAATAAGCGGCATAAGAATGCTCTTTTTCACATACATCTTTGCATATTTTAATGCAGGATAAATAACAGATGTAAATGGCATTGTACCTGTTAATATATAATCATAATCCCTAATATTTTTTCTGATGGCATTTATTAGTGAAAATGATATTGTTTTCTTATAACCTGTCATATATGAAAATCCGCGTTTATCAAGATAATTGTATAATTTAAAATCACCAGCAAATCTATTAACATTAAATCTGCTTATTCCAATATTATCCATTAATTCGTTTTTTTTCAATATATTTTTTGGACAATGATATTCACTGTTATTTATTACATTAAGTGTGAAAACATCAACACTATGTCCTTTACTAATAAGTGATTTTGCTGTTTGATAGAAATGGATTTCCGCCCCGCTTTTTACGGGCATAAATCTATTAACAATGAATAGAAATTTAGATTTCTTCATTCATACACTCTAATGAAACAATTTTGATCTTATTATCTGTTTCCATCTTAATAGTATGGTAATTATCTTCAACTGTTTTAATATAATGAGTAAAAAAACCATGTACCTTAAAAGAAAACCCATTAATTTCTATTTTCCCAGTTCCAAAACCATGAATTCTTATTAACTTTCCTTTGCCATTAAGAAATAGTGTAGCCCTTTTTATAATATATCTGCCAAGGGGATACTCATTATCAAGCAGTGAAAATCCATGCCCAATAATTTTATCATTTATTCCCATAATAATTCTTGAAGGAATATTCTCTTTATCGGGAAACTCATTATACAATTCTATTTTTTCATCCATTGGTGATTCAGGTTTAAATGGTTTATATGAAGGATAAAGAAATTTCTTCACTTTCTTTTTTGATCTAATGGAATGAATTAATCTATTGAACATGAGTAAAGGTAAGTTTAAAAACAAATTTATCATGATTCTTAAATGCAAAATATTTCTCTTTAAAAATCTTGTTCTAAATAGGTAAATTATAGAAAAAAATAGTAGATCGGGACTAAACAATTTATTTATTAAATAGTATTGATTTCTTAATATTAAAAAATTCTTCTTTTTTCTTTTTCTTTTCCATGATGATGAATATTGATGATAGCATATACAATTAGGGTTAATGGCTAAACTATAATCGGTTTCTGTAATAAGTCGTAAACATAGGTCAACATCCTCATAATAGGAAGAATAGAATGTATCAAATAGTGCTGTTTTTTTAACAGCATCTTTTCTAATGATCATAAAGGCACCTGATAGTGCGGAGATATTTTCATTCATTAATTTATTATTATAATGATTTAAATAATCACGATTTGCAGTAAAACCAGCATAATTCAACAAAATGCCTGTTGAATTTATTATATCCCTTTTCCCTGAAAAATTTATTATTGGTGAACATATTCCAATATTTGGATTTTTTTCTACATATTCTACCATTTTCTCAATAGTATCTTCTTCAAGTATAATATCATTATTCATTACAATAAGATAGTCACCATTATACTTATAGAAGTATTTTAGTCCTCTATTGTGAGCAACATAACCCTCATTCTTTCTATTTACGGTTAATTTATAGGCAGGGTAATTTTGATTTATGAAATCAATACTTCCATCATTTGAATTATTGTCAATAATATGAACAATTAAATTTCTGTATGTCTGATCTTTAACTGAATCAAGGCATTTTTTGAATATATCATTCTTATTCAATAAGCCATTGTAATTAACAATCTGAACAATTATAAGATGGCTGTTCATAAAACTTCTTTAATAAACTCCGATAATGCTGTTTGTGCATCAGGCATTTCTTCAACTCCTGTTTTAGATAGTCGTTCACTTCCCAGAGGGATATTTGTTGCTACATCAAAACTGAATATACTTTCCTTGATTTTTATTTCTGCTCTTCTTTTCATAATTTTTAATATGTTTTCAGCTATTTCAAAATATGTGCATTGACCATTATTCACTAAATGCAAGGTTCCATGCACCTTATTATTTATAAGATGCATTACTCGTAAAGCAATATGATATGCATAGGTAGGACTTGTATTAATTTGATACAAATTTAAGTCCTTTTTATTAATTATCTGTCTTATAATGTAATAAGGAATATTATGATTTGGGGAATATTTACCAATGCCAAAAATTTCTGCAGAACGAATTATTAATGAATTTGCATTGTTTTGTCTTACTCTGTTTTCTCCATCCACTTTTGATTTTGCATAAGTATTGAGTGGATTCGGTTTATCGGACTCAAAATATAAATCATTCTTTTTGCCATCAAAAATAAAATTGGTAGAAAAATGAACAAATGGAATATTATGATTATAAGCAATCTTAGATATTTCTCCAGGTGCAATTGCATTAATTTTATATGTTTTTTCTTCATTTTTCTCACATAGATATACATTTGTCATACCAGAAGCATTTATTATTGCTTTAACATTTTCATTGTCAACCATTTTTTCTATTTTTTCTGTTGCCTGAATATCCAATTCATATTTTGCCGGACCAATTATATCATGTTCTTTCATTAATGTGCGTTTTATATAATTACCCAAAAGTCCGGATGAACCAAATAGTAATATTTTCATAACTCTCTCCTTAATACGGTTTTTATTTTGTCGGACATATGTAATGGTTCAAGCAATTTCCTTTTACTTAATCTTTTCCTTGTAATTATATTATACTCTTTATAATGAGAAATAAAAGCCCCTATCTTTGATGCTATGTTCTCAGCATTACATTCATTTTTTATATAATTATAAGCATTTTTCCCCATTAAAATAAAGCAATCATCTTTTTTATCAATCATGGAAAAATAAGACATAAGGGAATTAGATATATTACTTTTATCAATCTCATAATATGTATCCTTGGGAATATTGGCATCTGTTGTATTAGAAGCAACCGGGATTCCGAAACCCATGAATTTTATCATATTGCCGGACACCTCTCCATTAGAAGGGATTCTCATATTAATTGCAAAATCCGATTCCTTCATCAATGTTAAATATTCATCATTATTATCATTTGATATGATTTCTGTGTGTGACTTAATACCATATAATTCAATTAACTTTTTTGTATCAATATCAGCATCCTTACCTACAAATCTCAGCAAATAATTGTTTTTTGCTTTTTTTATAAATTTTGAAAATGTCTTAATGATTTCTTCAATCTTTTTATTCTTTGACATATATCCAAAAACACTAATAATGATTCTCCCTGTCTGAAGGTTCAATGGCTTATAATCATGCCAAATGGAGAAATGATTTATTCTTAAAATACTTGCTTTGGGATTTATTGACTTTATTGTTTCTAATGCATTATCTGTATGAACAATAAAATGATTATTCATTAATGCGGTCTCCGTTATCATATTATATTTATAGAATAATGCTTTTCTGTTCTCAAAATCGCTATAAACTAGTGTTTCAATATCTCTATTTGTAATATCCTTTTCCATAAGTAAATATGAAATATATTTTATTTTTTTCCCTTTGCTCATAGTTAAGAAATATATTAAATCGTGGATATTCAAATCATGAATAAGAACTATACCCTGCTGTTTTATAAGCATATTATAAGTTTTTTCATGTTCAGGATGATTCCCTAATGAATAAATATTTATTGAATTCCCTTTTCCAATTTCATTAATCCTATCAGGAATAATTGCTTTAATATCCATGTTAAAATTATCTCTAAGAATTCTTATAAGTTCATATGAATATACTGCAACTCCTGATACCATAGGAGGTAATGGGCTAATCCAATTAACCTTCATTTTGTTTCCCATTCAATATTTGATTTTATCGGTCCCGAGTAATCTCTTATTTCTCCGGTTATTGTAAAATTTACAGCATATTCAATATGATCATATGGAAATCTATTTGTCTTATCATACATACCTAATGAAATATAATATTTACCGGGATTTAAAAATCCCATTGGAATTTTTATTCTTATTTCGCCATTTTTACCAGGATTTAAAAATCGTTTTTCATAATCCAGCAAATTAGGTCCTGTTATTAATTGTCCAGTATCTGAGTATAATGCAAATCCCGGAATTGCCTTTTCAATTTTAGAATTATTAGTGTATTTCAGTATTAATAGAGCAGTTTCATTATCAGCAAATTCATCTCTGTCATTTTTAAATCCATATTCTGTATAAATAATTTGTCCGCTTCCTCTTCTGTTTATTTCAGGAATCGGCATTTCTTTTCTCATATTCATAAATTTATTAACTACTGTTTCAGGTTCTCCTTCAAGAATTAATTTTCCTTCATTTAATAAAATCACCCTATCTGAAAATCTTGTTATTAAACCCATATTATGTGAAACAAACAGTATTGTTTTTGAATCACTCTTCATTTGTACAATTTTATTCAAACATTTCTGTTGAAAGGCATAATCCCCAACGGCAAGCACTTCATCAATGATCAGAATATCCGGATGTGTGTGTATTGCTACGGAAAATCCAAGTCGCACATACATTCCGCTTGAATATTCCTTTATTTTCAAATGCATAAATTTCTTTAACTCGGAAAATTCAACAATATCATCATATACTCTCATTATTTCCTTTCTTGGAAGTCCCATTATTGTACCATAAAGAAAAACATTTTCCTTACCTGAAAGTTCAGGATTAAAACCAATACCAAGTCCCAAAAAAGGAACAATTCGTCCATGTACATTAATACTTCCCTTATCAGGTTTTAATATACCTGAGATCAAAGAAAGCATTGTTGTTTTTCCTGATCCATTGAATCCAATGATTGACAGCATTTCTCCTTCATATACTTCAAATGATATATTATTAACAGCTGTTAGTTTTTCGGTCTTGAACAAACCACATGGAATATGATAATTTAGAACAATATTGTTTGCTTCAATTACTCTTTTCCTCATATCCTTTTCACCATTCCATTTTCTAAAAATTTAAATAGCATTATTCCAATAATAAAAACAATTATTGAAAAGAATAATGAATTAATAAGTACTGTAATGTCAGGCATAATACCCTTATATAAAATATTTTGAAATCCAATAATAAACACGGCTACCGGATTTAAAAGATAATAAGTAATATATTTTATTGGGATTAAAGAAAGAGGATAGAAAATCGGACATAGAAAGAATAATGCCTGAACAAAAACATCCCATGCCGGTTTAATATCTCTTATATATATGTATACAATTGATAAAATAAATGAAATACCTGCTAAACATAAAGAATAGACAAAAAGAAATGGGATTGTTAAGAGAAATTCAACATGAATTGATTTCTTGATAATAGCAAAAAAAAGCACATATATCACTATTTCAAATATACCTGTTAATACACTTGAACACACAGATGAAAGAGGAAGTAATATTCGTTTGATCCGCACCTTTAGAACCAAATCCCTATTTCTCTGCAAAGATGTTAAGCTCCCTGTGGTTGAATTAACAAAGATTCTCCACACAGTAATTCCTGAAAGTAAATACAAGGGATAATAGGGCATATCAAATCTAATAAATCTGTTAAATACAAGATACAAGATCAGCATTATTAATAATGGTTCAAATATAATCCATAAAAAACCAAGAAATGCATTTTTGTATTTGGACTTTAAATCTGATTTTACCAATTCAATCAGGACATCAACATTCATAGATTTCCTTTTTATTTAGTATAACTGATATAATAATACAGTCAATATAAAATATAAGACAAGCCGTTTTACTCCATTTTTAGCAAACAAAGACCCTTTTACATACTAATTCGCATGGTCATTGCGAATTCACTCTTGCGAATGTGGCAATCTCCTTACTGACATTTATTCATTTCTTCCTTTCTTTAATTCTCTCAATCACCTTTTATCACTACTTCTCCTGAGTTCTCAGTCGGGGACGGAGTTTGGAATTTTGGATTTTTTTTTGACTATTTTATAAGTATTGATTATTTATTGATTTATATTATGGTAAATAAATAATCCAAAATTCCAAACTCCGTCCCCGCATATCTAATACTATACTTCTCATTTTCTACCTCCAATATTAAAATTAAAACCAGCATATAATCCAGTGTACCATATTGTTAATTTCTTATTCCATAATTCACTATAAGGGGATGTATTATGTATCTCATAAGAACCTGCTATTTTAAATATTAAATATCTATTTAATTTAATTTTTTTGAAATTCTTATCAGTATCAGATAATTTAAAATATATTCCTCCACCTATAAAATCCCTTCTTATATTATCTATAATTGAATTGGGATAAATATATGGATAATAAAATTCAGTTCCATATCCTCTGCTATAATTTAATTCAAGCCCACACATAAATGGATTAATTATATATCCAGCATAGATATAATGTTTGTTTACATCATCAAAACAGAAATTTGCATGATTTGTTATTGTGTTATTAACTAATGTATTAGGAAATCTTACTCCAAAATTCCCTGAGCCAATATTCGCCCATCCATAACCAAGTCCTAATTCAAATACCCTATTATTTATTGGAAATCTTATTCCACTCTCTATTGAATGAAGCCAATAAGTAACTCCTGCTATTAATTTTATTATATCTAATGAAAAAGTTGATGGACTATTATTTAATTGTGCTCCCCTACAGCAAAATCCAAGATTATATCCAAGTGTATATTCAATATTCCTATGCCATAATAATGTTGTGTCTTCATTAGAAAAATTTATTGGATTTTCTATTTCAATGTTTTCTTCTTCTGCAAATACAAGTAAACCAAATAATATGGATAATATAATAATTAGTATTATATTTTTCACAGTATCCTCCTTAATTTAGTCCTATAATTAGTTATATCCTGATTTAAATTTATTGCAATGGTAAAACGAATTATTAATATTACTTTTCCATCCTAAATACGAAAGAATAAAGAAAAGTAAAAATTATTATCTTATTATTTTTTCTTTTCTTTATTAGCATATCAACAACTAAAAATTAATTACTTTTATCTCAGATTATTCTGTACTCTTATATGTTCTTTATATGATTTGGTAAATATATGCGTACCATCTCCCTTTGAAACATAGAAAAGATATGGATTTTTTTCAGGAGAAATAGCTGCTTTTATGGATTTAATTCCCGGTGAGCAAATGGGTCCCGGCGGTAATCCCAGATTTTTATAAGTATTATATGGTGAATTTATCTGTGTTTCTTCATATGTAGGAATACCATGTGTTTTACCTAAAGAATACAGTACAGTTGCACAGCATTGCAGATACATTTTCTTTCTTAATCTATTATAATAAACCCCTGAAATTATTGCCTTTTCTCTATCAACAACAGCCTCTTTCTCAATCATTGATGCCAATATAATATAATCATAATCACTAAAATCATACTCATTTGTTTTAAATAATTCATCATATACTACCTGTTTAAATCTTTTAAGCATCATTTCAATTATTTGATATGCGGTTTTTCCCTTTGATAATAAATATGTGTCAGGGAAAAGATAGCCCTCGCAGTTTTTTCCTTTAATTGAATACTTTTTCAATAATGCCTTATTGTAGCATGTATTTACAAATTCTGTTGAATCAATACCCATTACAAACTCCACCCTTCTAGCAATCTGAAAAATATTAAAGCCCTCAGGTATAGTAATTTTTATTAATAATACTTCTCCGCGATACATCTTCATCAATGTATTGTATTCATATGAATTTTTCATTAATAAATAATCACCGCTCTTGATCTTCGTATCAACATCAAACATCTTTGAAAGTATAATAAAGAATTTATCATCATTAATAATGCCTTCCTCCTTTAATCTCAAAGCCATTGATTTTATAGATTCCCCACTTTCAATTGTGAAGATAATTTCTTCATTTTCATTCCTATTAATAAATGGTAATGTTAATAATGATACTACTATAAGCATTATAAAAATTAGTAAACTGAATAATCTATGTTTTGTTTTAATTTTTCTTTTCATCCAAATAATTCTCCATGATCAAACATGCGGCAACAGGATCAATCTTTTCTTTGATATTCTGTATACCTTCTCTGTTCTTCAATGTTTTTTCTGCATCTTTTGAGGTTAACAGCTCATTTACAAAAATTATTTCCATATCATTTAATGATGAAATGCTTTGCGAAAATTTCCTAATGTATTTTGACATAATGGTCTCTTCACCTTTCATATTAAGAGGAATACCTATTATTATTTTCTCAATCTGATTTTCTTCAATAATCTTAAATAATGATCTATCCAAATTGTCCGTGCTAATTCTTTTATAAGGAATACATATACCTTCAAGATATAAGCATATACCTGTAAATTTTGTTCCAATATCAAGAGCTAAGTAATTCATATTTTTTTATCAGGGAATAGATATATTTCCCTATATTCATTTTTGAAAATCTGTCCGCATTTTTACTAAATTTTTCAATTTTTATTCTTAATAATTCTCTATCACTATTGATCTCTTTTATTGCATTTATAAAATTTCTACTATTATATTCCTTTACTGTAATACCTGTATCTGATAGAACATATTTTAATTCCCCCGAATCAGAACTAATAACAAGAACTCCGGATGCTGCTGCTTCAATCACACCCCTGCCCTGCTGTTCCATCCATTTTTTTGTTCTTAATGAGGTATTGAGAAATACATCAATGTCTTTATAGAAAGCATCCATTTCATTGTGTGGAATAAATCCTCTATACTCGTATTCAATGTTCCTCTGTTCTAAAAAACCTAAAAGTATATCCTTTTTAGAACCATCTCCTGCAATAATAATCTTAAAGGGAAAATCTAATCCCTCTAAAATCTCTAACAACCATAATACACCCTTTGAAACCTCAAGTCGTGCAGCAAAACCCAAAACCAATGGATCATTCATATTAATCTCTCTCTCTTTCCCTAAATCAAAGAATCTATCTGAAATACTTAATGGCACAATATTAATATTATTTCTATTAAATGTTTTCTCTGCAACAATCTTTGAAGTTATTCCAATTGTTACAATATCCGTAACCTGCCCATTCACAAATTTATTCATATAGTTTCTATATAATCCCTTCTTCTCAATATTCTGTAATGTTCTTATTATTTTAAAGGGAATATGAGCATACTTTTTAAGAATATAATGTGTTTGTGGATATACCGGCTCCTCATCAATCCATAACACATCTGTATCAGGTAGGTCCGGTAAAAAAGGAATATAACTATTAGGTAAAATAGGAATACGGATTGATCTAAAGCCGTTTTCATCATCATATACTTCATTGAATGATCCGCACCATTTAGAGGGATATAGAAAATCAATATCATAGACCTCGGTTAAATAATCAAAGTCCTGTCTATTTTGCGGATTTGCATGAGCATGACCGATAACGGTGATCTTCAATCCATCTCCATTTTAATATCGCCTTCAATAATATTCATTGATCCGTTTTCGGTTTCTATTACTAATTCACCATTATCACTTATTCCTTTTACTTTACCCTTAATACATTTATTTATGGTATTAACAGTAACATTCTTACCATTCATATCACTATTTTTCAAAAAATTATAAATCAATTCTTTATCATTTTTTATTTTCTCCAAATTATTAATAATATCAATTATCATACCTTCAATTGAATATTTTATACCTGTTTCCTCATTCATTGAAGTAGCTAATAATGATATTTCATCAAGGCAGTTATTCACATTAATTCCAATTCCGCATATAGCAATATTATTAATAAGTTCAAGTAGAATACCCGATATTTTTTTTTCATTAATAAGTACATCATTAGGCCATTTAAAAGTCGGTAATATATCTCTTTTCTTAATTGCTTCAATAACACTCATTGCACATACAATACTTAGAAGTTGTGGTGGGAAATCGAAACTATTTATATTCATTCCAATAGATATGTAGAGACCTCCTGTATTTGAATACCATTTTCTCTTAAATCGTCCCCTGCCGCTATGCTGCTTTTCAGCAATTACTAAAAATTTATCATTGCCTTTAAGTGCAAGTTCTCTTCCAATCTTATTAGTTGAATCCACTGATTCAAAATGTACAATTTTTCCAATATCAATATTGCTTGAGATCTCTTTTATATTAATCATTCTGTACTTTCATACTCAAATCAAGTGATTTGAATGAATGTGTCAATTTGCCAATTGATATATAGTCAATTCCATTTATAAGATATTCTTTCACATTATCCATATTGATATTACCTGATACCTCAATTTCACAATTCTTATTTATTATTTTTATTGCTTTTTTAATAATAGACGGTTCCATATTGTCTAACATGATTCTATCAATAGGATACTTTAGTATCTTATTAATTAATGCTAAATTATCCGCTTCAACAACTATCTGTTTATCAGGATATTTATTCTTCATTCGCCTTATAACATCCAAATCATTATTCATCATTTTAAGATGATTATCCTTTATCATAACTTCATCAAAAAGATCCATTCTATGATTTATTCCTCCACCGCACATTACAGCATATTTTTCAACATATCTCATTCCTGGAGTAGTTTTTCTTGTATCAAGAATTTTTATATTCTTGCTTTCAACTATTTTAACAAATTGATTTGTTATTGTAGATATGCCTGACATTCGCTGTATAAAATTTAGAATGATTCGTTCTGCTGATAAAATCCCTCTCATTTTCCCTTTGATACAGAGTAATCTATCTCCTATCTTGATATGGTTACCATCTTCCTTTTCATAATTTACTACATAAACACCAAATACCTGCAATACTACCTCAGCAATCTGAATGCCTGAAATAATTCCACTTTCCTTTGCAATAATATATGCTTTGCCTTCAGTATCCTCAGGCACACACATTTGTGTAGTAATGTCAGAAAATGCCTTATCTTCCTTTATTGCTTCTATTACGATATTTTCAAGTACATTGTGATTTATATGTTTAAATATATTCACTCCTCACTCCTTTTTCATTTATTACAGCATATGAACCGGTTTTTCTCAAATCACCTGTAATACATAAACCAATATCTTTTTCAATATATGGATAGTGGATATGACCCATTATAATATAATCATACTGTAAATATTTTTTATTATTCTTTATTCTATGTGAGGCAATTTTTGCTAAATGTTCTTCTTTATCATCAAATCTAAATCTATTTGTAATGATCTTTCCTAATTTATAAACAATCTTTACTGGTAACAGCGAAAACAATTGAATATTATATGGATTAAGCAATGTTCGTTTTACATTGCGATTCCTTAATTCATTTTCAAATATTTCATCCCCATGCATCATCATTACATTGTATCCATAAAGATTCATTTTTAATGGTGCCTCAATAAAATTTATATTATATTGTTTTGCCAATTTTTTATCTTCCCAAATTTCATGATTTCCTCTTATATAATATATATTTGTATGCTCTGATACTTCCTGTAATATATCAAAAAACCTTGCATAAATGGAAGGGAAATAATCCTTATATGGAAAATAGAAATCAAGAATATCTCCCAAAAAAAATATATTTTCATATTTTTTGCAATCTCTTATAAAGTCAATAATCTTCTTATCCGGTTCCTGATTATGTATTAAATGAATATCTGAAATAAAAACTGACTCATTCATAATTCTTATACATCCAGTCCAATGTTTCATTAATTGAAATCTTTGGTTCCCATCCTGTTTTCTTTTTCAATTTTTCAAAGGTTCCAAACAATCTCAAATTCTCATTTTTTCTTACCTTGTCAGGATCAATTTTAATATTTATATGTTTACCTGATAATTCTATAACAAATTCAACTATATCATTTAAGACAATAGGATTATTAGCAGCAACATTATAAATGCCTGGAGCAGATTCTAATAGTAATTCATATGCACTAACCATATCCCTAACATCAAGAAAATCACGCATAATAGCTATATTTCCCATAGTAATTGTATCACCATCCTTTGCATTTCTAATCTTTCTTATTACTGTAGGAACAAAGAATTTTTTATCCTGTCCAATTCCTGTATGATTGAATGAACGGGATAATACAGCATCAAGATCATAATGCATTACATATTGCATTGTAATTTGTTCTGCAATCATCTTTGAAGAAGAATATGGATTTGTTGGATTCAATGGATGTTTTTCATCAATAGGTAAATAATTGGGAATCCCATAAACATCCGATGATGAAGGTATAAATAAGCGAATCTTATTGGATGCCGTTCTAATACATTCAAGAATATTTGCAGTGCCAAGTACATTAATGGAATATGTTTGATATGGATTATTATAAGATACACCGCCGGATGATTGTGCAGCAAGATGACAGATGATGTCCGGTCTATAATCAGTTATATATTTATTCAAAGATTCAAGATCAGAAATATCCAGATAAACGGATTGTACTTCAAAATCCTTTTTTAAAAAATATGTTGCTAAAATATTATATTTATTTTTAAGCTGCTCTATTAGATAATGTCCTACAAAACCCTCTGCACCTGTTATCATTATTTTTTTCATATACCCTTCTCTAATCTTTCCGCTAAGTGAACAGGTAATCCGGCATCAATGATCTTTTTCTGAGCTGATTTAATATCATAAGGAATTTTAAGGAATAATAATTCCATTGCTTCGCTATCATAGATCATTGCAGAAGATCTGTTATCACTATTTCGCGGCTGACCGATTGAACCGGGATTAATAAAATACTTATTATTATGTTCAAGTGTCAACTCATCATTAAATAGCATCTTTACATCATTATCATCTTTTTTAAATATTAGAGGAATATGTGTGTGCCCAAAAAATATTTTCTTATAATCAGTTGATTCAAATTCCTCCATTGCTTTATATATTGATGTAATATATTTCCACTTATCAGGAGATGAAGGAGAGGAGTGTACAATAAGAAAGTCATCTATCTGCATTGATAAAGGTATTTTTTTAAGAAATTTTATATTATTGAATCTTATAAGTTTTTGTGACCATTTAATAACTTTTTTTGCATTAGAACTAAAATGAATGATTTCTGTCTTATTGATCAATCCACTATCATGATTTCCCAAAATAATTTTATCAGTTAAATTAAATATTTCATTTATACATTCAATGGGTTGAGCCCCATAGCCAACAATATCACCAAGACAAATAATTTCCGTTTTGGGATAATGTTTGCTTCTATACTTCAAGACAGAAGTTAATGCATCATAATTGCCATGAATATCAGATATAAAAAAATATTTCATATTTTCATTTGTTTTTCAAAATGTTCTTTGTTTTTAATAATATAGTCCAAAATCCCATTAACAAATCCACCTGAATCATCGGTAGAGTACTCCTTTGCCATTTCTATTGCCTCATCAATTGCAACAATATCAGGCACGGACTCCTGGAGAAATATTTCTGCAATTGCAATTCTAAGTATATTTCTATCAAGCACAGCCATTCTATTGATTGTCCAGTTTTTAGCACATTCTTCAATGATCTCATTCATAACAGTTAAACTCAATACAACCTTATTTGCTATATTATTTGCATATTCAATGATTTCTTTTTCGCTGATGGATTCCTTTTCTGATACATCATCAATAATATCATCTATTTCACCGCCAACCAATTCATATATATATAATGATTTTAATGCTAAAACTCTGGAATCTCTTCTTTTGCCCATCAGCTATTCATCTTTGAAAATAGATTCATTAATTCAAGCACCGTTTCAGAAGCAGAGTATCCTTTATTTCCGGATTTTGTTCCTGCTCTATCAATTGCCTGTTCAGTACTATCAGCCGTGATAATACCAAAACCAACAGGCACATTTGTATCAAGAGTAATCTTAGCAATACCCTTTGATACTTCTGATGATACATAATCAAAATGTGGCGTTTCTCCTCTTATAACAGCTCCCAAACAAACAATTCCATCATATTTATCTGCTTTAGCAAGTATATTTGCTGTTTGAGGAATTTCAAATGAACCCGGTACATAATAAACTTCAATATCCTTTTCTTCTACATTATGTCTTACAAGACAATCAATAGCTCCCTCTAAAAGATTTTTAGAAATAAAATTATTGAACCTTGAAATAACTATTGCAAGTTTTTTGCCCTTGCCATCAATATTTCCCTGATACACTTTATATTTCATTTTGCCTCCTATAAATTTTTTAATATATGACCCATTTTATCACGTTTTGTTTCAAGATATTTTTTGTTTTTTGGATTTGAAGGTATCTCTATTGGTATGCGTTCTGTAATCTCTATACCATAACCCTTAAGTCCAATGATCTTTTTGGGATTATTTGTAAGTAATTTTATTTTTTTGAGTTTTAGATCCTTTAATATTTGAGCACCAATACCATAGTCGCGAAGATCCGCATTAAATCCCAATTCTTCATTTGCTTCAACTGTGTCAAGCCCGTTATCCTGTAAATGATATGCTTTGATCTTGTTTACAAGCCCTATACCTCTTCCTTCCTGTCTTAGATATAGTAATACTCCCGCACCCTCTTCTTCTATCATTAAAAGTGATTTCTCTAATTGCTTTCCGCAATCACATTTCATTGAATGAAAGATATCTCCTGTGAAGCACTCTGAATGAACCCTTACAAGTACATTTTCCACATTCTCAATATCACCCTTAATAACAGCAACATGATGATGTATATCCACATCATTTGTATAAATAATAATCCTAAAATCACCAAACTCAGTAGGTAGATCCGCTTCTACCTCTCTATGAACCAATTTATCTGTTTTACATCTATATTCAATAAGATCCTTTATTGAAACAATTTTCATATCAAATTTCTCTGCAAATTTCTCTAATTGCGGTAATCGTGCCATTGTTCCATCTTCATTCATTATTTCACACAATATACCTGCCTGTTTAAGTCCTGCCAATCTTGAAATGTCAACAACTGCTTCCGTATGTCCGGCTCTTTTTAATACACCGCCGCTTTGTGCAATTAATGGAAATATATGTCCCGGTCTTGCAAGGTCTTTGGGATTGGATTTTTCATCCAATAAAATCTGTATTGTTTTAAAGCGGTCAAATGCAGAAATACCGGTGGAAATACCATTAGCCGCATCAACTGAAACAGTGAATTTTGTTCCATGAAGAGCGGTATTATCCGTTACCATTGCCCCTATTTCCAATTTATCCAAATCCTCTTTCATCATTGAAACACAGATAAGTCCTCTGCCTTGCTTTGCCATAAAATTGATTGCTTCAGGAGTAACCATTTCAGCAGCCATAATGAGATCCCCTTCGTTTTCTCTATCTTCATCATCAACCACAACGATAATTTTACCATCCTGAATATCTTTTATTGCTTCATCAATAGTATTCATCTTGGTCCCCTTTTTGTGAATTCGTATATAGCTTTTGTAATATGATTGATCTCTACATTCACTTTACTGCCTGATCTTAATTTAATAAGATTGGTTCTTTTGATTGTTTCAGGTATAATCTCAATTGAAAAATTATTTCCATAAACGGATTTAATTGTTAGGGATACTCCATTCACAGCAATGGAATCATTATTAATAAGGTATTTCCCAAAACTTGAAACAATATTAATTGTTAATGTAATCTTCTTTCCCGTGTTTATTTCCTTAATTACCTCTCCAATAGTATCAACATGTCCATTAACTATATGACCGCCAAGATATGTTTTTAAAGTAATGGATTTTTCCAAATTTATTTCTGCCTGTTTCTTATAAAAATGAATAATACTTTTTTTCACTGTTGTATCAATAGAAGTTAAATGCATTCTATTATTATCAATCTTTTCAACTGTTAAGCATACACCATCTATTGATATGGAATCCCCTATTTGAATATCATTATTAAAATCATTATTTGTTTCAATAACAAGCAGTTTATTGCTGCCCCTGCTCATAGTATCCTTTAATACACCTGATGCATTAATTATGCCTGTGAACATTTATACCTCGTAATAATGTCCTTACCGCTTCTCTCTGATGACTTGATCTTTATCTTAACAGTATCCCCAATATTATTTGTTATTCTAATTCCTTCATTAAAAATCAATGGTACTGTAAACAGCACAAGCTCATTTACACTATTATTTTTCAATACATCTGTAAATACACCGCTTCCACCTTCAATTAATACGGAAATAATATTCTTACTTCGGAATTCATTTTTAATGATTTCCCATGCATTCCATTTTTCTTTAATAAAAATATGCTCTACCTTTTTTACATTTTTAATGTTCTTTTTAAATTTTTCACTTAAAAATACATACTTATATCGCTTTGTATCTTTGAAAATATCCCTTGAATAGTCAAGTTTATTACTGAAATCAAGAATAATGATAGGTGGTTTAAAATCCTTACTGTGAAAACGAGTATCCAATATAGGATTATCAATATTTATAGTGCCAGCCCCAACAAGTATTGCATCTGTATTAAAACGCATTTTATGCACACTAATAATAGATTCCTCAC
Organism: Caldifarciminota bacterium; assembly: GCA_030592285.1. Taxonomy (GTDB): domain Bacteria; phylum Hydrothermota; class 32-111; order 32-111; family 32-111; genus JAUVJU01. Next base: position 2,652 of record JAUVJU010000014.1, on the reverse strand, counting down.
AGGATAGATATTGTTTTCCATCTCCCTTTTTAGCAATATATCCATTTACTGTTTGAGCTGCTTTCATAATAATAAATGTTTTTTTATGTTTCATAAAATATGAGTAATATGGATTGATCTCCTTAATTTCCTTTTTAAGAACCCCCACTGTAACATCAAATCCCTTTTCTTTCAGATACTTTATTGAATTACCATTTACCTTTGGATTGGGATCCTTTATACCAATAATAATTCTCTTGAATTTAATTTTTTCAATGGTATTAATACATGGTGGTGTTTTGCCATGAATATTACATGGCTCTAATGTAATATAAATTTCAGAATTATCAATATTGCCTTTCACACTATTAATTGCTTCAATCTCGGCATGGGGTTTACCATAGGCAGAATGGTACCCTTTACCAATGACTTTGCCGTTTTTCACAATCACGGCACCCACCATTGGATTAGGGCTTGTTTTACCCTTTCCTTTATAGGCAAGTTCAATTGCCTGCTTCATGTAAAGTACATCATTTTTCATTATCAATGTTTCCTATTATTAATAATTAATATAATAGTATATGATAATCAAATAATGCATATTTGTCAATAATTACACTACCTTAATTTTTCATTATTTAATTGTAGGGATATAATATATCTAATGGTGCGATATACGAATTTGTAGGGGAACGGCGTGCCGTGCCCTCTGCTTCTGCCTGCCCTGAACTTGTCTGCCATGAGCCTGCCTGTTATGAACATGTCGAATAGTCGAAGGGTTATCGTTTATTCATTCTTATCTTGTTCCTATTCCTTTTTTCTTTTCTCTGTGTCATTCCTGTGAAAACAGGAATCCATCTTTGATTGCCCCGAATGGTCTTCTCTTACCATCAACTATCGACCTCATAGCACCTACCGTCTCCATTTTCACATTAACTCCTTATAAAATTAAAATAAATCAAAATAGAAGCTAATTCCAATACCAATCTGTTTGTTATTCCATCCTGTTCTTTCAATATAGGTTAAATATGTTTGGAAATCCTTATACTGTGCTCTATATTCCTGTACTGCTTTATAATAAAGAATTGGCATTATATTAAATCTTTTATATTTGAATTCTTTTGATAATTTTATTAGAAATTCATTTCTGAATACAAAGGTTGGATCTACAATCATTAAATCTCCTCCCAGAGAATATTTTTTTAATCCAAAAGTAAGAGCAAAATCATCTCTAATTAAACTTGCTGAAGCACAATATTGTGCAAGATAACTGATCCCAAATCCCAAATCAAAAGTAATTGAATGTATTATATCATTATTTAAATCAAATTACTTTCTTGAACTAATAGTTATCATATTTGGAAAAATTAATATTGATTGTATATCAAATCCTATATCAAAATTGTAAGGTAATCCATATCTAAGGAAAATGGCATTAAGTAACAATAATTCATTAACATAATCGCTGCCCATACCTTCTCCACCCTCTTCATGAACCCCAAATCCTAAATACATTTTTCCTGATTCTGCAACCTTTGCTGGATAGTATGGTAACGTTAAGCAACCATTAATAATCATTGTAGATAAAATAACTATTATAATTAAGATTCTGGATTTTTTAAAATTATATTTTTCTGCTTTCATTTTCTTCTCTCTTTCTTCCTTTTTTGACTATATACTATCAACTTCATCGCATCCACCGTTCCTAAATCTCTTACTTTTTTTTCATCTATCCTCCAATCTAACTTTTTTACTATTTTAATTCTTATATCTTGCTTTGTCAACAGATTAGTAATAAATGTTATTTTAACTTTAAAAGTAAACCCTTTTACTATGCTATCTATTGAATATTTTGATTTATAAAGTATAATAATTAAATGCGGAGTTTTTTTAAAATATATGCAAATATTATCAGAAAATATATAAACAAACCAAAATCTATAAGTAGTATGCATGATTCATTGAAAATGGGCTATAATGAGTATAATAAGCTAAAAAACTCCAATACAGTAACCTATGATGATCATACATATAGGATCATTAAATTCAAAACCCCCATATTTGTTTCAGGGGATAATTTGGAACATTATATTGAAGAACACATTATTCCGCATACAAAAAACAATGATATACTAACTATTGCCGAATCCGTTCTTGCCATTACTCAGGGCAATGCTTATACACTTGAAGAGATTCCACCATCAAACTGGGCTTATTTTCTATTCCCATGGGTTTTGAATGTCACTTATGGAACAGGTCTTGGAATGGCTGAAACAATGCAATGTGCAATTGATATTATTGGATTAAGAACAATCTTAAAGGCAACTTTTATGGGAGCAATGGATAGGATTCAGAAAAAGCATGGTTCATTTTATAGTATTGCAGGACCTGATGTTAAATCAATTGATTTTAAAAAGGAACATCCTGTTCCATTTAAGAACTCACATAATTATATTGTATTATCTCCAAATGATCCCTATGGATTCTGTAAAAATATATTTACTAAATTCAATCTTAGATGTGCTATTATGGATGCAAATAATGTTTCCGTTGATATACTGGGTTATTATCCGAAAAATAATGAACTTAATAATATGCTTAAACATTTAATGAAGGGAAATCCGGCAGGACAGGAAGGAGAAAAAACATCAATCATTATTCTAAGGGAACAAT
>JAUVJU010000145.1 GCA_030592285.1 Caldifarciminota bacterium | reverse complement strand
TCCGAGGAATATATTACGCGAATCAATCTTGATATTTATTTCTTTCTTTTCCTTTCTTTCTTTCTTTCTTTTCTCCACCAGCATACTCAGCATACTAGTAACAAGTTACTTCTTCTTATCAAAACTCTAATTTCCCTTTTTCTTTTTCCGTTGTAACAATAATGCCGCCGCGTTTATTGTATTTGAGAACAAGTTTAAGATAAATGGGTTTTAATAATTTATCAAGATCATTAAATATTCTTTCAGTTGCATCTTCCTGATAAATGCCTACATTTCTGAATGTAATAAAGTAGTATTTTAGAGATTTTAATTCAACAATTAATTTATCTGGTACATATTGAATAGTAAGATCGGCATAATCCGGAAGTCCGCTAAATGGACATACTGCTGAGAATTCATCTGTTTCAATATTGATTAATTGATTATTGTCACTGAAATTAATTGTTTCCAACAATTTGGAATCAATAGCGGTCTTATCCTGAAAGTCAAATATCCTTCCTTCTGCCTTAGCCATTTATTCTCCTTTTTATGAGATATACAGAATAGTATACAATGGGAGTATCAATAATTGCAATAATCACCTTAAATAGATACATACTGAAAAGAATATTGAAAAATACATTATTAGGTACATTGCCCCAAAATACTATTGAAATAAAAATTACCGTATCAAGAAATTGCGAGGTCATTGTTGATAGATTATTTCTTAACCATAGATATCTGTTATTTGTGATTTTCTTGATTTTATGGAATAAAAATATATCCCAGTATTGTGAAACAATATAGGAACAAATACTTGCAATTGTAATTCTTGTGGAGAAATTAAAAATGATCATAAATTCTTTATTGAATGTGAAAACAGATGAGGGAGGGATCATTATACAAATTCTTAGCACAATAAATGTTATTACAATTGAAATCATACCCAAAAAGACAATCCAATTTGCTTTTTTTCTTCCATATATTTCTGAAACAATATCTGTTATGGTAAAGGTGAATGGATAAAGTAGTATGCCGACAGGTACATTGAAAATCAGTATATCAATTAATTTTGATGATAGAATATTAGCTAGTATAAGCAGGGAAATAAATACCATTAACATTATTTGAAAAATATGTTCTTTAATTAAATTATTATCCTGCATCATAATTAACTGAATTATATTAAAATTGAAAAAAAAAGCAATAGAATTATATATAATATACAGCCGGGGGTTGAGATTTTGACATTTTTTCAGTTACTGTTTTAACAATATTGTACACAATAGTGTGATGTTTGTCAATAGTGATGTGTTTTGCCCCAATTTGATAAGAAAAAGGCGATTTATTGTTAATAATACTGTCAAAAAGTCAACCCCCGGCTGTATGTATTTTTTACTAACAAGGTAGTATAAATATTTATCTTTACACTTGACATAAAATAGAATTTTATAGTATAATAAAGTTAAATTGGAGGTCTTATGAAAATTAAAGTCTTGTTTTTAACAGTTATAATACTATTTGGAATAATACTATTTTCAAATAATATTGATATGGATTTACACATTAATGAATGGGATGTGATTAAAGAAATAAATGATACAAAAGCAACAGGGGATTCACTTAATTGCACACTTATAGGTAGATCACTATTTGGTGAATGTAATGATGCATTTATAAAAGATACAATTGTTTATTCCTGTCATGGTGTATCATTATTAGTATTCAATATTAAAGATATAGCAAATCCTATTTTGCTTGGATTTTATGATGCAAATGGTATTGTTTACGGTGTATATGTAGTTGACACATTTGCATATATAGCAAATGGTTATGGTGGTCTTAGAATAATCAATGTATCTAATCCGGATAATATGGTAGAAATAGGATTTTATAATACAGGTAATTTTGCAAGACGAGTGTGTGTGGTTGACACATTTGCTTATGTAGCAGATGGAAATACCGGACTAAGAATAATCAATATATCAGATCCAACTAATCCAGGAGAAATTGGCTTTTATGATACAAGCGGCTGGACATATAATGTTTATGTAGTTGACACATTTGCTTATGTGGCAGATGGAGATGGCGGATTAAGGATAATCAATATATCAAATCCAACTAATCCAGGAGAGATCGGGTTTTTTGATACAGGTGATTGGACAATAGATGTATATGTAGTTGACACATTTGCATATATTGCAGATGGAAATACTGGATTAAGAATAATCAATATATCAAATCCAGATAGTTTAATAGAGATTGGCTTTTATGATACAGGTAATTATGCATATGGTGTATATGTGATTGACACTTTTGCTTATGTTGCAGATGGATATGATGGTCTAAGAATAATCAATGTATCAAATCCGGCAGGTCCAGTAGAGACTGGTTTTTTTAATAATGGTGGTACTACAGAAGATGTATTCGTAGTTGATTCATTTGCATATATAGCAGATACGGATTATGGATTAAGGATAGTTAATGTATCAAATCCGGTTAATCCGGGAGAAATATATTTATATTATACAGGTAATTGGGTAAGGAGTGTATATGTAATTGACACATTTGCTTATATAGCAAATAGTGCGAATGGATTAAGGATAATCAATGTATCGGATCCGGCAATTCCAATAGAAACAGGTTTTTATGATACAAGTGGTAGGTCATATGGTGTATCTGTAATTGACACATTTGCATATGTAGCAGATTATACCGCTGGTCTTAGAATAATCAATGTATCGAATCCGGCAATTCCAATAGAGACGGGTTTTTATAATACGGATGGCAGGTCATATGATGTATATGTAATTGACACATTTGCATATGTAGCAGATGGAGATAGCGGATTAGTAATAGTCAATGTATCCGATCCGGCTAATCCGGGAGAGATAGGTTTTTATGATACAGGAGGTTCTGCATACGGAGTATATGTAATTGACACATTTGCATATGTAGCAGATGGAGATAACGGATTAGTAATAATCAATGTATCCGATCCGGCTAATCCTGGAGAGATAGGTTTTTATGATACAGGTGGTTCTACTGAAGATGTATATGTAATTGACACGATTGCATATATAGCGGATTATTCTGCTGGTCTTAGGATAATCAATGTATCAAATCCAGATAGTCTGGTAGAAATAGGTTTTTACGATACAGGAAGTTATGCATTAGGTGTATATGTAATTGACACTGTTGCTTATATTGCAGATGGATATGGAGGACTCAGAGTAATCAATGTATCCAATCCTGTTATTCCGATAGAAATAGGGTTTTATGATACAGGTGATTGGGCAGAAGGTGTATATGTAGTTGACTCATTTGTATATATTGCAGATGGAGGTGCCGGGCTATACATAATTAAATATCCCATGGAATCAACAGGAATAGAAGAGAGCAGACATACCAGCAATATTTCAATGAATAATTATTATATCAAATACAATTCAAATACAATAGATATATATTTTGGATTGAAAAGCAGTGGAGAATTAGATCTTAAATTGTATGATAAACTTGGCAGAGAATTAAAACAGTTATCAAATGGAATTAAAAGTAGCGGATATACAAAAATAAGCATTGATAAGAATGATTATTCAATAGGAGAATATTTTGTCAAAGGTAAGATGAACAATACTGATATATCATTTAAGATTTTAATAATCAAATAATAGGGACAGGTCTGCTGAAAGTTCGCCTGTATTGAAAACTCGCTTTACCATAGCGAGTTTTCAATATGATGAGGTATAACCTGTTCATAATCATAAAAACAATGAAATGTATTATGTCTTGTAGCAGAAGATCACTATGTCTGCACTAATATTGATGGGCAATCATAGTTCATCAATTTGCCTTATAGAGCAAAAGATCCTAAGTGTTGTAATTATCATCATATAGATGATTAATATAATAAATTTCAAAGGTGATTTGAGGGAATATTTTTTTAAGGAAATTATCATTTTTCCTCTTGACAAAATTTCGTAAATTGACTATACTACAAATCTTATAAAATTGTGCTGGTGTAGCTCAGCGGTAGAGCAGCTGATTTGTAATCAGCTGGTCGGGGGTTCAATTCCCTCCACCAGCTAAGTTGGGGAGATTCCCGAGCGGTCAAAGGGGGCAGACTGTAAATCTGTTGGCTAAGCCTTCGAAGGTTCAAATCCTTCTCTCCCCATTTACTGCGGGAGTAGCTCAATTGGTAGAGCTTCTGCCTTCCAAGCAGAATGTTGCGGGTCCGAGTCCCGTCTCCCGCTCTTAATCCTCTTAAGGTTGAAAGAGTACCTTGGAGGAAGATTTTTTTGTTATATAGATTTTTGAAAATAAAATGCGAAATGCCCATGTAGCTCAGTTGGTAGAGCACATCCTTGGTAAGGATGAGGTCACCGGTTCAAATCCGGTCGTGGGCTGATAAACAGGAGGCATAAATGGCTAAGGAAAAATTTGAAAGGTCAAAGCCGCACATGAATATAGGCACAATAGGACATGTTGACCATGGAAAAACAACCTTAACAGCGGCGATCACAAAGGTATTGGCAATGAAGGGCTATGCTGACTTTACAAAGTTTGACATGATAGACAAGGCACCTGAGGAGAAGAAAAGAGGAATAACAATTAATGTAGCACATATAGAGTATGAAACAGATAAGAGACATTATGCACATGTTGACTGTCCCGGGCATGCTGATTACATCAAGAATATGATAACAGGAGCAGCAC
>JAUVJU010000057.1 GCA_030592285.1 Caldifarciminota bacterium | reverse complement strand
ACAAGGATATGATTATTTCACACATTAATGAGGTTAAAACAAGACTTGGTAAGATTATAACATTTGCTCCGCATGACAGTGATTTGGAAGAGATCAGTGATATATTTATACCTCTCGATGATGCCAATTATTTCTCATCGCCTATTCTCGCTGGAATCGGTTTGCAATTATTATCCTATCTTATGGGAATCAAAAGCGGAAAAAATCCCGATAAACCGAGAAATATCTCGAAAACAATAACGGTAGATTAATTAAATTTCTCTCTTTAACCAGTGTTTTTTTCTATACCAGAAATAAAGAATTATAAATTCAGCTGCTACGGAAATATCTATTGCAATCCATATTCCCGTTGTTTTAAAACAAAATACAGATGTCAGTAATACAGCTATGCCAAGTTTTACAAACCAGTTTGAAATAATCGATGTAATCATAGAGGGTTTTGTATCACCTGAACCCATAAATGCACTGTTGAACATCATATTTACTGCTACTATTAAAATTATTGGTGAGATTATTTTTAAATAATTTGATCCTATTCTAACAACCTCAGGATCCGAGTTGAAAATTCTGATTATATATGTTGCAAATATGAAATATATAATTGAAAAGAAAATTTGAATAATAAAACCCAGATTAATTGAAGTTCTGACGGCTTTGACGGCATCTCTATGATTCCCACTACCAATACTTTGTCCTACAAGAATAGCTGTTGCACTTGCAAACCCATTCAGATATATAAACATCAAACCAAGACTATTTACACCGATACCAAATGCGGCAATGGCTGATGTTCCATAGATCGCAACAATTCTATACAGAAGAGTACCTGTAAGAGGTCTTGTAATCCCCTGCATGGAAGCAGGGATACCGATTCTGACAATTCTTAGAATCCATTTCGTAGATATGTTTACCTTTTTGATTAATTCGATTGATATTATATCTCTTTTTATAAGTATGATAATTGAAATTGCAAGGGCAATGAAATTTGATATAACACTTGCAATTGCAGCTCCCTTTACTCCTGATTGGGGAAAAGACAGAAGTCCGAATATGAGTATCGGATCAAGTATAATATTAATTACATTGGCAATTATACCCATATACATTGCAGTCAATGTATCACCTAATGCATAATACATTGAATTAGTAACCATAAAGGGAATTAAAAAGAACAAACCGATAAACATAATCCTCAAATAATCCGAAGATATGGCAATTAATGCCGGTTCAGGTTTAAAAACAGATATAATACTTGATGTTAGAGGATATAATACAACAAATAATAAACCTGAAAGAATAAATGATGCAAGGAATGAGTGAATTATAACATTTTCAATTCCAACAGGATCATTTTTTCCTTTGAATCTTGCAATAAGTGCAAGTGTTCCGGCTGAAACAATCAGGGAGAGGGGATATATTATGCCCATAATCGAACCTGCAATAGAAACCGAAGCAATTTCCAACTTGCCAAGCTTTCCTATCCAGAACATATCGATCGTAACAAGTGTTGTACTGAGTAGAGCACTTATCATTACAGGCCATGCAAGTTTTAGAATTTGTCTCTTTTTCATTTTTATATTATAAGACTAATTGTTGTAATTATCAAGAATATTATTTCACCCTCACCTCAATCCTCTCCCATCAAGGGCGAGGAAGAAATGGTGGGAAATATAACCATATAGTAACTTTCCCTCCACAGGTGGGAGGGAATTGAAGGGAGGGGGATATTATTGTTCCTTTATATGTTTCTCTATATCACTCAAAACACCTCTAATATTATTAATAACTTCATTATTCCAATATCTTATTATTTTAAATCCCATATTATTTAAATATTTTTCTCTTATTATATCTGTTTTATTTTCATTATGTTGTCCACCATCAATTTCAATTATCAGTTTCTTATCATAAGATACAAAATCAACTATATATTTTCCAATACTTTCTTGTCTTCTGAATTTAATACCCAATCCTTTTTTTCTTATTATATTCCAAAGTAATCTTTCAGCAAAAGTCATATTCTTTCTTAATTTTCTTGCTATATATTTATAATTATTATTTTTCATTTTTATATTATAAGACTAATTGTTGTAATTATCAAGAATATTATTTCACCCTCACCTCAATCCTTTCCCATCAAGGGCGAGGAAGTAATAGAGATATCGTAAATAATTACACGAAGGGGATTTCCTTTAACTTTCCCTCCACAGGCGGGAGGGAATAGAAGGGAGGGGGATAAAGAGAGGTTGACTTTTTCACTTAAAAACTTGAAACTTGTAACTTGCAACTTGCAACTGATATCTATCCATTCCTATTTTATTATTGACACATATAATCCATTATGCTATTATTTCACGAATTTAAAAGGAGTAGTTATGAGAAAATTTCCCATATTTATATTACTATTTGTGTCTTTAATATCTTTTACATTTGGAGAACAATTAGATTTGTCAAAATATACTTCCTCTAATTTAAGAGAAATACAGGAAGCTCTTAAATCTCAGGGGCAATTGGAAACATATATGGAGGATTCGCTATTGGCTATTGATACTACTGTAGCTGAATCTATTAAATTACAAGTCATAGAGTCAGTTGTCGAGAGTATATATAACAGTAAAAATTACAATTTCTTACTCCCCGATTCTCAAATTATATTTCAATTTGGATATGATAATTTTAAACATGTTACAGCATCCGAAATGTACTCGAGTATGCATACGGATTATAACTATATAATCGGTCCCGGTGACAATATAGTCGTAAGTATTTCTGGTGAATTAGTCTTACAACAGACAATTATAGTAGACAAAAATGGTAAGATATTTATTGAAAATATCGGAGATCTGAATGTTTGGGGAAAGAATTTATTGAGTATCAAAAAAGATATAACAAGTGCAGTGAATAGAAAATATAGTAATATAAATGTAGATGTAACGCTCGGACAATTAAGGAATATACAGGTATATGTAGTAGGGGAGGTTGTTAGACCTGGTATTTATAATGTATCGGCTATGATGTCACCCTTGCAGCTTGTTTATATAGCCGGAGGAATAAAGAAAACAGGTAGTTTAAGAAACATTAAATTAATATCACAGAAACGGTATACACTTGATTTTTACAGATTGATTTTGAAAGGTGTTAAGTATAATGATATATTTATGAATTCAGGAGATATTATATATATACCTCCAATAGGTAAGACTATTGCTTTTATGGGCGCTGTCAAGACACCGGGGATTTATGAGATTAAGAAGAATGAATCGATTAATACTCTTCTGGGTTATGCAGGTGGTATTTTACCTGTAGGAAACAAAACTCATTTACAATTGGTTACATTCAGAAATAGCAAGAGGATAACAAAGGATTATATCACAAAAACACATAGTAAATTGTTGTCAAAGCTTAGAAATGTTAAATGTAATGATGGTGATATAGTTTCAATCCCTATTGCATACAGTAGAATTCATAAATATGTAAAGATATATGGTGAGGTTAAACAACCCGGAAAATATGCATTTATAAAAAATATGAATATTAAGGAATTAATAAAAAAATCGGGTGGATTCACAAAAGACTCTTATATGGAAAAGGGTTTTATTTTTAGATATATAGATAAAATCAGGGATACAATATTCAGTTTCACTCCGGGTGATTATTTAAATAAAAACCTGGATATTGAGCTAAAAGAGTGGGATAGCGTATATATTTTCAGTTCTGATGAGATATTACCAAGTGATTCGATATTTATATATGGAGCTGTTAAGAATCCCGGAACTTATTTATTTCATAAAAATATAAGTTTAGAAAACTTAATATTTTTAGCCGGGGGATACCTGAGAGAAGCAAATGAGGATTCCTGTGAATTATATAAAACAATTGAAAAAAGTATAAAATTTATTAATCTCAAGGATTCAATGGACATTAATATTAAATTATCACCATTTGATGTTGTAAACATTAAATTTGATAAGAATAAAGAAAGATTAAAAACAGCAGTTGTTGCCGGGAATGTCAAATATCCGGGTATTTATGCATTTAAGGATGGAGAAACACTTAATTCATTAATTAAAAGAAGCGGTGGTTTTACCGATAATGCATTTAAAGAAGGTGTTGTATTTATAAGAAAGTCCGTTTCCATACTCGGAAATAAAGCAAGACTGGATCTTGTGAATTCATTGAATACAAAGTTATTGGAAGAACAAACTTCTATGGTAACAACAGGGGAAATGACTGCCGAGGATTTAAAATTGAGGATGCAGATGCTCCAGCAGAAGAAAAGTCTTATATGGGCAGTATCGAATATTAAAACACCAGGTAGAGTTGTAATAGATATAGATAATGAAAGGGATATTAACATATCATTGGAAGACGGGGATTCTATATATGTTCCTGAGATGAATAACACCGTGCAAATAGTAGGGGCGGTATATAACCCTGCTGCTCTTATATATAACAAGGGGAAATCTATTCGCTACTATTTAAATCAGGTAGGAGGACTTAAGGGTTCGGCGGATAGAAGAAATATGTATATTTTGAGAGCTTCAGGTATCGTTGATAAAAATATGAGAAAGGTAACGAGAGGGGATGCCATTATTATACCCGAGAAGTTTGTAGTAAGGACTGACTGGCGACCGATTATTAAGGACATTGTAACAATTGTCTCACAACTCGCCATAGCAACTGTAAGTATTTACAGTATTATAAAATAGAAGGGAATAATAGTAATGAATGTTAATTATTGGTTCAAGAAATATATTATATAAAGTTGTTCTATAAAGAAATATCTTTATTTTTTACTCTAAGAACTAATGATTCCATAATTCCTACCCCAGCAAAGAGTATAAAAGCTGGTAACGAACAACAATATACCTGAGATGCAATTGATTCAATTATATAATTAATGAAGAGTATAAAATATCCAAGACCTATTCCCTTAATGAATTTATTTTTATATTTAAATGAATTTATATATAAGATTTTTCTGAATAGAATAAATAAAATAATTAATATTAGGAAAATTCCGATAATCCCATACTCACCTAAAATGTATGGCCAGTAAGTATCAGTATAAAAAGGTCCCCAAAAATTAATCCCAAGTTTATCATAAACTTTACTTTTAGTTATAACAGAAACATAACTTCCGTATGTTCCAGGACCTTCACCTAAAAATGGTTTATCTTGGAAGATTCGAATTGCACCCATATAAAGTAAATATCGGGGAACATTTGCTGTATTAACTCCATATTCTAATTTCGAAGATTTAGTTATTGTAGATAATCTACTGGAAAATAAAACTGTAAATAATATGACAATAAACAAACCTAAATAAACATCATTTTTCTTTATACCATACATTTTATAATTAATAAATAGTAGTAATATCCCAAGGCTAACACCTATAAGAGATCTTCTTACACTTGATATTAGTATTCCATACATAAAGATAAAAAATAAAATCAACCATTTTTTATCTCTTGTTGATAAATAAACTCCAATTGATAAAGAAGATGCAACACCCATTATAAAACCAAAAACGCCATGATGTCCAAATATTGATTGAGCTATACTAATTCCGAATCTGCTTGTTTGTGGCAATAGAGGAGTATTAATACCAAAATACTGTAATAATCCAATAAAAAAGCAAATTACTAAAAAGTAAAAAAGAATATTAAAAAATATTACAATGCTTTTTTCCTTGAAGGAAATATTCCGGGCTATCCAATAAATAATAATACCCTTTATTGTTAAAATTATAGCAATTATAGCCCAGAAAACAGAGACATTATTTATTATTGCCGAAACTATTCCTGTAATAATTAAAATTGGTGTAATTAAATCAAATTTTGATTTATTAAATTCCCATTTTGATTTACTAAAATTTTTAATTATTATGATTATTAAGAAAAATAACCAAACAAACTCATCTGTTCTTTGAATTAATTCTATGAATAAATTTGAGAGTCCTAATGTTTCTCCATTATAAGTAATAGCAGGTTGTAAAAGTAAAAAGAATATTATATAAATAAAAGTATAATTTGTATTTTTTATAAACATTACGATTGCAAATATTAATATAACCAGAAGTAAAGTTATAATTGGATTTAATGAACTAAATATTCCTAATAGTACTGTTATTAAAAAAAGATAAATTATTTTATTATTTATAATTCTATTATGGGATTTTATTGCCATTGATTAATTTTAATTTTATATAAATAAAGGTGAATCCAAATAATAAACCTAAAATACCTGCAATTATCATATTAAATTTTACTTTTGGAGCTGATTTCTTTTCCGGAATATATGGAGGATTCATAATCCGTACTATTGGTTGTTGAGTCGTAAGATTCAAAATATTATTTATTTTATATAAATTGTATATATAAAAATTTGCTATACTATAACTCATTTTTGGAGAATGTGTTGTTACCGAAATAGAAATTGTACCATCTATATTATTTATTGAAATGTCAATCAAATTTTTATTTAAAAATTGCATAGCCTCTCTTTTCTTCTTAATTTTATACATTTTTTGAATATTAAAACTATCAACTATATCTGAAGTCATAAAGTCGCTTTTCAATGTTGCAATCAAAGCTTGAGTACTTAAACCTTTACTTTTTAATCCTAAATTAGATAATAATCCAAAAGGATTTGAACTTATACTACCTCCAGCTGAAACTTCAGGTGCAAGCATTATTACACTTGAAGTGTATGATTTTGGAATCAATAAACTTATTATCATTGCGAATAAAGCAGGACCTAAAAATGAAAAAAATAAAAATAACCAATTACTTTTTAAATGCTTAAGTATTTTTATAAAGTCAGTCTTATCTTCCATATTACCTCCATTAATCATAAAGAAATTTATAAAGCATCAAATAATAAATTATAATATAATATATAATGATATATTTGTCAAAGCAATTATTTTCAGATAAAGTAGGTAGATATGGGCATATCTGCCAATTAAGGAGAGTGAGGATATGATTAGTAAGAAAAAATATATGGTATTAATAATAAATTATTAAAAATCTGGAATTAGGAGAATGTTTTATGATAATTTTAAACTTTTAAAATCAACAATTTGGGAACTAAAATATTTCATTAAAGAAGGTTTATGAAAAAAGATTGAATGGAAGTGAAATAATAGAAAATAATGATAACAATTAATAGCAATCTACTAATAACTACCTTATTAACGCATATTTTTTAAATATTTAATTTTAGAAAATATATTTAGTTCGAAAATTTATTAATAACTCTTTTTAAAACAAAAACTGTTTTTATCGGAATATTAAGTCTATTAATAAATATTAAAGAAATAATATCCAAAGTAATATAAAATAAAATATACATTATTGCAGCTCCAAATACACCAAAGTATTTAATAAGTACAGGCGAACCAACTACATATAATATAGAACCTATTATTACAATCAATGATAGATCTCTCGTTTTCCCAACACCTTGCAATATTCCTTGATATGTTCCAAAGTAAATACTGAAGGGAACAGCAATTACTAATATACTAAATATTTTAAGGGAATTTAAGTATTTACCTAAATGCATAATATTAAGCAAATTAGTACCTAATGATGTAAAATTAAATATTAATGATATAATTATTACAATAATAAGAACAAAGAATATATCCACCTTAGACATAATTGAAATACTTTCACCTTTTGATATCTTTTTTGAAACATGTGGTACCATATTCATAATATAACTTGAAATAATCATTTGAAAAGCAACATATATAAGAAAGCCACCATCATATAAAGCAGTATTTTCAAGAGAGTATTTTGAAAGTATCCATCTTATATAAAATTCAAGTAATGAGAATATAATACCAGATAACATTATAAAACTTGAGTAAGAAAATATTTTTTTAGTGTTATTAAAATTAGTTTTTAAAAAAGGATTAGGAACTAAATTAAATTTCTTTTTTAATATTAAAATTGATAAAATAAATGGAAATAAAGCACCAATCAGAAAAGAGTATAGGACAATATTCATATTAATACGATTAAATATACCTAAATACAAGACAATTAAAAGAAATCTTGATAATCCTAATGATGCATTAATTAAAGCAGAATATTTTATTTTAAAATTACCAATAAAAAGTCCCCAATTAATCGTAAAGAAGGTAAATGAAAACACCCCAATCAGTAATGAAATTGACAAATAGAAATTGATGTCAATAATTTTCGCCCAGATAAATAATAAAAACAAAAAGGCAATTAAAGATGTTATAAGTGATAAATATATAGAATTAAAATATATTTGCTTTTTTGATTTCATTGACTCATTTTCGTCACTCCAATATTTAAGAACAGAACTTCCAAAATTGAAATGAGCAAAAATAATTAATGCATTAAAAGATGTAATTAATAATGTAAGACGACCATAATTTTCCATACTTAAAGATATCATACAGATGTATCTAAAAAGAAACATAAATATTCTTGAAAAAATAACGCCAGCTGTAAGCATACTAGTTCCCTTTAAAATATCTTTCCACATACTATTTATCTACCTTCTTTTATAGATTGAAACACATCTAAGATGTCATTGTAGACAAATATTTTAATATTGTCAATCATATCTTATTATGAAATGGATATATGGATATGGTGATAATTGCTGCTTTTTAGGTAGCTAAGATGTAACTTTATATATTAGTATGATATCTCTATAGATATTCTAAAGGTTTCATTGTTGGGTTTTTAATGAATAAGGGAGACAGTTTAAAATGTTTCATTATAGATAAGATAATTGTTGTTTTTGAAAACTATTAAATTAATAACAAAGACAGATTATTTCTCAGAATCATTTGTTTCCTCATTTTTTGAAGTTGTAATTAATACTATTACATTGTTTGGAATTCTTGGAATGCAATTCTCATATTATAAAACAATGATAAGTGGAAAATGTTAAAAAATATAATGTGTTTTATATTTATCGAATTTATGATAAACAGGTAGTAGTTCCCTTGCAATATTGTCTAATTTATAGTTGTACATTTTTCCCCTGAAATCAATATGTTCAAAATAATTTAAATTATCAAGTACAAAGGAAACTTCTTTAACGATATTTTCAGGTAAATAACTTGTATTTAAGTGACTTGAAAATTGAGATAACATATCTTTGTTATCTCCAACATCAACTGATACAACTGGGGTATTACAAGAGAGAGCTTCCTTTAATGTTATATTCGAACCTTCAGAAATGGATGTAAAGAGAAGAATATCAGATGCATTAATATAATTTCTAACCTGATCTTTTGTTAAACCTTTCAATATAAGTTCTTTAATGTTATTATTATATTTAATATTTAGAATATCAATAACCTTTTTGAATAATGAATAATTTTTAGCAGGTCTATTCGAATCACTTGTGAATAGTATATATCGAAGATTCTTTTTTAATCCTAATTTTTCTCTGACAATATCTTTATTTTCAGGATAGAAGGAATCAATATCAAATCCACAAGGAATGGTGTATGTATTATTTCTATTTAATATTTTAGCAATATGATCTGATACAGAAATGTTGACTGTACAATGTCTTGCAGTAAAACGAGATATTATATTTTGCCATTTATGATAGAAAACATCACCTCCGTGAAAAGTGCATATAACAGGGCAACTGTTTTGAAATAATGAGATAAAACCAGTAAGACCATAATGTGCATGAATTAAATCTATTTTATTATTTTTCAATATTTTATTTATATTAAATATTGCAGTAATATATTTTAATTTATTTTTCCTTGCACTAAAACTATACCTTATAATATCAATTGATTTGTCTAATTTCTTAATGGATTTAACTTGTTCACTTACAAAATGTTCCAACCATTATCAAAAGAAACTGCTAAAGGTTTCAATCCATTTTTCAAAGCCCAATATAGAAGATAAGTACTATAAAAGCCACCACTTAATCCAAGAACAAAATCGTATTTTTTACTTTCCCCCCCTTTTTCATCTTAGAAATAATTTCATTAAGCTTCTTACTCTGATTATCATTCAGTGGATACATTTCAATAAAACGATCATGCATTTTACAGAAATTAAAAACGCTGTTTTCGTCAAATTCAATATCTAAAATTGTTGTGTCGGATACACAGCAGCTACAGATTTTGTAATTTTCCATTACTTTCTCCATTGGATAACACTTACCGTATTTTAACATATTTCGAGATTTTTCTCTTGCAGAAAATCTCGGTGGATACAAAGCATTAAGCCAATTCCAGCGGAAGCATTACATTAACAATATTCTCAGAATTTCTCCCTTTTCATCTACAGCAGAAATAAAAACAGGTTCGTAATTTTTCGTATTTTGATAGACTTCATACATCTCTGGCGTTTGGAAAACATCTCCATAAGAATGATTATAAACAAAATCTGCCCACTTTTTTTTGTCTATCTTTTTAGCATCAGTAATTACAGAGTTATCATGTTTCATTTGCGCATTTTCAATAACCTTTTAAAAAAGAATAATATAATTCTGATAATCTTTTTATTTGAAGTTCATTATTAAATTCATTGTTAATGTGAAGTTTTCCATTGTTTCCAAAATCATTAACAATTTCACTATTGTTAATGAAAGTTGTCATTGCATCTGTTATTGCTGATATATCTCTTTCTTTCACAAGATAACCTGTTATACCATCTTTAACTACTTCTGGAATTCCATCAAAAAATTGAACAGGACAAGGTCCACCATAGCTTCCATAATTATGCACCTCTACAGAAATCGTATTTCCTAAAGTATCAACAGTTATATCAGAATTATTAACTGCAAAATCTTTATCACCGGAGCTATAAGTTATATATATTTCTTTATCTGTATGTGGAGGAATCGTAAGGTCAAATTGTAAAATACTATCAATAACAGTATAGCCAATGGGACTGCCATCAACTTTTACATCAAGAATAGGAACATTCAGCCACTCTTCTTTTTGAAAATGATACAGATGTGATTCATCTGTTTCATTTGAAAAGATAATATTGTTACCATAAAATTGCACACTTATACTTCCATCATCATTCAGTTTCTCTAAATACATTTTTTTCATAATGTCACCGAGTGATTTCCACTCTGCTCCACCTTGTATACTATTAGTAAAATTGGCATAAGGATTGAAATGGTCCATTCCATTTTGAAAAAAGCTATGATGAGCAAATAATAATAAATGTTTATCAATGAAAGTTTCAAAAAGCCATTTATTTGTTAATGCAATATTATAAGGATTATTATACCAGGAAGAGGAACCAAGTCTTCCAACTACTGCAAAATTTCCAAAATTCATATTTGCCGGTCTCATATTAAAATCATAATTACTATTATCATCTCCTTCCAAGAAAAGATATGGCTGATACTGAGCATTTACCGTTACATTAAAATTGTATGCTTTTAATAAAGATAATGTTGGAGAGAGGCTTATCCCCCAAGGAAATATCATTACATCACCCCAGGGAATGCCTGTTGTCCTCTTCAGTTCACCCATTCTTGTTTTCCCTTCCACAATATCAGCTTCTTGTTCTGAGATTGGACGAGGTGTTTGATTATACCAAACATTGTTATAATTGGCATTCAATGTATCAAGTTGTTCTTGAGTATAGCAAATAAATTCATATCCATCATGATTATTATCATGCTGAACAATTGAATATCTATCAGGATGTTGAAGGAAAAGATTTACAACGGAAGTATCTTGATTAGTATAATATCTGTTGGGTATATAACCTATAGTTGTATGAAAATTATGCGTTTCCATTTCGTTAAGTAGCCCCTGATAATTAAGGTAACCAAACGGTTCAATGAAATATGGGTCATCAATAGTAAGATTGGCATAATTATAATTATTATGCCAGCATTCATCATCACAAGCATATCTTACAAACATCATTGTAGGAACAATTGGATTGTAATTATATACATATTGAGAATATAGATTTACATTTTCTATATTATAGTACTGAATAAATCCATCAACAAAAACTT
>JAUVJU010000052.1 GCA_030592285.1 Caldifarciminota bacterium | reverse complement strand
TTTTAATTTGTCTTTAAATCCATTTGTGTTATTGGATATATCTATTAAATCTTTGGTTCTGCAATTTTCTCGTAGGAGGTCATAGTTCTTAATAAAACCATTTGTCGTTTTTTCCTCCGGATTATTATTCATTTTTTTTTTCTTCGCTTCTTTTCTTCGCTTCATTCTCGCTCCTTAAAATTTAGAAGGATTTTACCCACAGATATTTTACTTTGATTATTCCTCTTTTGTTGTTTATTTTTTCTAATTCCATTTCCCAGGCTGTTATAAGCATTGCTACCGCAATAAATACCTGTGCTGTAATCCCCTTTTTTTTCATGAATCCCTTAAATCTTTCAAAACCCTTCTTCTCTTCCTTATCCTCTGTTTTATTCATCTGCCCTTCTCCACAATTTCCTCAATCTTTCATTTGTATTTTTCTCTTATATATATTAATGAAACAAATCAGCAGGATTAATTTTAAATTGTAGCATTTGAGATGTTCTCATCCCACTATCACCACCCTTTCTCTGAATTGTTACTTTTCCTAATATTATATTCCCTCTGCCAGTAATTCTCGCATCTCCTTGACTAAAATGGTTAATAACTTGATTAATCGGGTATAATCCCCATTTTGTTTCATTCTCTAATTTCCAAGCAACTAACATCCATTCAGCTGCTAAGCACCCTCTTCCTTTAATAATGTCGCTAATAATTAGCACTTTATTTGTATTGAAAAAATCAAGTAACTTATTTTGTATTTCATCAGTGAATTCATTCATAAACATTCTTCTCGGATCTTTTGGATTTGCAATAAATGGAAGTTCCTCTCCAGTATAATGTTTTAGGATAATCACTATTTCATCCGGTATGCTCCATAATTCCTTATATTTATTAATCCATCTTTTATCAATTTGATTAAAACCTCTTTTATTGCTAACAAGTTTTACTTGAATATTTTCAGCACAAATAGCATCTTTTAATTTTACAGTTATTTGAACCTGTACATCAGTTTTTTCTTTTGATATTTTTATTGCCTTAACATATTCAATCTCATTTAAATCATATTTCATTATTTTTAACCATTCCTGAGCATCTTTATCACTTTTCCAATTATTGAATTTATTTATAATATCGTCTTCATTTCTAAATCCGCTTTTAGCAATCTGAGAACCTCTTCCAACAAACTGATCACTCATGCTTAATCACTCCTTGTTTTATTAGTTCAATAATAATATATTGCAACACATTGATCACTACACTATTACCAAATTGCTTATATGCTTGAGAGTCAATATTATGAATAATAAAATGATTAGGAAATCCCATGATTCGAGCACATTCCTTAGGAGCCAATTTCCTGACTTTTTTATTAATCAAATAAAGACCTGTTTTAGCTCCAACTCCACCCCCATAGGCTGATAAAGTAATTGCATGCCCATTTTCGTGATAAATTCTCTCCCCCTGACCTCCTTTATTTACTGTGCCTACTCTAATAGGCTTAGGTGGATAATGACCAAATAAATCCGGTATTACTTTCTTTTTTTTATTAATTCTAATATCTTCTCTTTTTATAATATACTTTTTAACTTCATCTTCAGGCAATAATATATCTTTTAATGTTAAATTACTGATAGATTTTTTAGGAAATTCAAAGTTATTAATATTAAGTTCCTTTTTTATTCCCACAATATATAATCTCTCGCGTTTTTCAGGAACACCATAATAACTTGCATTTAGTGTTTTATAAAATACATTGTATCCCACATTTTTTAAAATACTGATAGCAACCTTTAAAGTTTTTCCATTATTGTGTTTTTTAAAATTACTCACATTTTCTAATAATAATATTTCTGGTTTATGATAATTAGCAATTCTAAGTATTTCAAAAAATAGTGTTCCTCTAACATCTTGAAATCCTTTCTGCTTTCCTGAAATACTAAATGCTTGGCAAGGGAATCCTGCACATAAAATATTGTGTTTCGGGACATTTTTCTTATCTATTTTTGTTATATCTCCGTTTGGTGTTTCATTGAAATTTTTTTTATATACCATTTGTGAATATTTATCCCATTCCGATGAAAACACACAATTAGCTCCAAAAGACTCTAATGCCAATCTAAATCCACCAATTCCCGCAAATAAGTCAATAAATCTTATTCCTGATAATTTCCTTTTATATTTATTTTCAATTTTTATCATAAATTCCTTAATAATACAATTAATTCTGCATTTTTTGTTTTAATGATATATTATTAATTATACTATATTTATTAATTAATTTCAAGTTTTTAACATACTCTACAATATATTCCTCATAATGTTCTTTGAACTGACTTACTAACCAACTCAATTTGTCATTCATACAATTTTACCTTTTTAATTTACATTGTACTTCTCATTATACATTATACTACAAATTTGTAAATCTTCAAGACAAGAAGTCGGAAAGATGGATTCCTGCCGACGCAGGAATGACACGGAAAAGAGACCCTTCGACTCAGCTCAGGGCTGGGAAGAAATACTGGATACCGTATTCCACCCAGGCGGACTTTCAGCAGTACGGGGCGACCCTTCGGCTCAGCTCAGGGCAAGCACACAGGTTAGTATCTATAGTTCTCTCTATAATTCTAAGAATTCCTCAATATACTTTTCAATAATATTAAGTGACTCATTCCAAAATGATTCTTTTGTAATATCAATTCCTACCATAGCAGTAATATCTTTTATTTCATGTTTACCTGTATTTCTCAGTATCTCATCATACTTGTCAACAAATTTATCACCCTCTCTTATGTACATAGCATATAATCCCATAGAGAACAAAAATCCGAATGTATATGGAAAATTATAATAATTTCGTGAGGCAAGATAATAATGCGGTTTATTTGCCCATGTATATGGATGTAAAAATTCCGGGTCAAGCCCATTACCATATGCTTCCTTTTGTGCATTCATCATTATTTCCTTTAATTCCTTAACACCCAATGATGCATTCTCTCTTCTTTTAAATAATTCGCTTTCAAAAAGAAATCTTCCATATATATCAACAATCAAACGATTAGCATCAGATATACGATTTTCAAGCAATGCAATTTTTTCTTCTCCTTCAGCATTTTTCAGTGCTGCATCCATAATAATTGTTTCACAAAATATTGATGCGGTCTCAGCAATAGGCATGGGATACGATGCATTTAATGGACTTTCATCATAAAGACGGGAACCATGATATCCATGTCCCAATTCGTGAGCCAATGTCATTACATCTGTAAACCGATTATTGAAATTACAGAGTATTCTGCATTGCTTTATACTATGAAGTCCTGAATTAAACGCTCCACCTCTCTTTCCTTTTCTCGGCTCAGCATCTATCCATCTATTCTCAAAGGCATTGTCAGCAAAATCAGCCAATCTATTACTAAATGTTCTGAAATTGGTAACAATAAATTCCCTTGCTTCTTCATAGGTGAATTTTCTGTCTGATTTCCCCATTGGTGCATCTAAATCATAAAATGGTAATCCATTTTTATAGCCAAGGATTTCTGCTTTCTTTCTTAAATATTTCCTGAATATCGGTAATTTTCTTTTTATTGCCTTTAGCATAGTATTAAGAATTTCCTCACTCATTCTGCTATTAATTAAGGTCATCTGAAGAGGAGATTTATAGCCCCTCTTTTTGGACAATGAAATAACTTCACCCTTTATTGAATTGATACAAAATGAAGATGGTGTTTCAATTTTTTTATATGCCTTTAATTCGGCATCATAGCCCTTTCTTCTTTTCTCTGCACTAACATCATTGCTCATTGCTCTAACAATAGCAATTGGCAATTCCTTTCCATCAATTTCAGCTGTAAGTTCACTTATTAATGAATTCTGAAGCATAGACCAGGCAGATGAAGAAGTTCTTTTCATATCTGAAATCAATATCTCTTCATCTTCACTAAGCATATAAGCGGACTTTTCCTTAATTTCATTTAGAATGAATATATGTTCCCTTATTAATTCCGAGTTTTCCGCTTCCTTTTCTACATCAACTTTTTTCATCCACTTCATGAACATTACTTCTGGTTTTGTAAGAAAAGATACTTTTTCTTTGATTATATCTGAATATTTTCTTGCATTTTCATCAGTACTGTTTACTGCAATAGTAAGATGAATGAATCTATATAATTTATCTAATAGATAATCACTCTCTATACTATATTTCAAATAATGTTCAATCTTGTTTCTAGTATCATCATAGTTTTTCAAACTGTTTTCTGCCCACTTCACAATATCTTTTGATATTGAATCAAGTTTTTCCATCTCATCTTTAAATAATTTAGAATCAAATGATTCATATAGAGGATTAAGATCCCAGTGCATATTCATTCTATCTCCTTATTTTGATTATCGGTTTCACTATAATTATCATTAAATAGAGGAGAAATAATATTAGCAATTTGCTCACATAATTTTATATGATAATTATGAATACCATATTTCTTACGTGAATCAATATCTAATTCAGCAACAACAATATCCTCTTTAAAAATTGGAATAACAATTTCTGATTTTACTTCAACGCTGCATGGTAAATAATTACTTTCTTTGGTTACATCCTGAACAACAAATGTTTTTTTCATAGCAGCAGCCTGCCCACATATACCTTTTCCAAAAGGAATTTTTATATGTTCTGTTGATTCTCCATTATGTGGTCCCAGTATTAATAGCTTATCATTATTTTTTGATACAATATAAAATCCCACCCAATCAAAAGGTTCAATATTGTTTTGCAGGAAATCAGAGATTTCCTGCAATTTATTCTCTACTGTATTATCCGATTTAACAATACGCTTTATTTCATCAATTATATTTTGAATATCCATTCTATACTCTTAATACATATCAGTGATCTCTGCACCCCGCTTGATGATCTCTTTTGCAATAACAAGGCGTTGAATTTGATTGGTACCTTCATATATCTGAGTGATCTTTGCATCTCTCATCATTTTTTCCACAGGATACTCTTTCATATAGCCATATCCGCCAAGTACCTGCACTGCATTGGTTGTTACTTCCATTGCAACATCTGAACAGAATGTTTTTACCATTGCACCAACACGAGCATAGTCATTTCCATTACCATCTATATAAGCCATACCTGTGTATGTTAATGCTCTTGCTGCCTCAATTTTTATAGCCATATCTGCCAACATTGCCTGAATAAGCTGGAAATTAATGATTTTTTTTCCAAATTGTTCTCTCTCCCTTGCATATTCTACTGCTGCTTCATAAGCACCCTGAGCAATACCAAGTGCCTGTGCTCCAACTCCTACTCTTGAAAAATCCAATGTTTTCATTGCAACCTTGAATCCTTTGCCCTCAGAAAGAATAATATTATCCTTATGTACCTTGCAATTATCAAAAACAAGCTCACTTGTTATAGAAGCTCTGATACCCATTTTATTTTCATGCTTGCCAAAGCTAAAGCCCTCTGTTCCTTTCTCAACTATAAAAGCAGTAAGACCTCTTATACCTTTAATAGGGTCAGCATTGGCTATAACAATATAGGTACTTGCCACTTCACCATTTGTAATAAATTGTTTTGTTCCATTTAAAATGTAATGATCCCCATCCTTTTTTGCCGTTGTCTGAATATTACTTGCATCACTGCCGGCATTTGCCTCTGTTAAAGCGAATGCTGCCAATTTTTCTCCTGAGGCAATAGATGGAAGAAATTTTTTCTTCTGTTCTTCTGTACCCATAAGCACTATTGGTAATGCACCCAAACCACTGCCTGCATATCCAAGTGCAACGCCTGCACATACTCTGGAAAATTCTTCAGTTACAATGGACATTGCCGAAATACCGAGTCCAAGTCCATCATACTCCTCGGGAATAAATGCACGAAACATATCTGACTGTGCCATGTGCTTGATTATTTCATGCGGGAATTCTCCCTTTTTATCCAATTCTTCACGAATTGGTTTAATCTTTTCTTCAGCAATTTGCCTTGCTAATTGTTTCACTTCCAATAATTCTTCAGATAGAAGTAAATGCATATATACCTCCGTTATTTATTATTTTCATTATACCATTTTTCTATGTAATCTATTGTTTCACTTGTTTTGGAGCCGGGACCAAATAATTTTCCAATACCCAATTTCATTAATGATTCCATATCCTCTTCAGGAATAATCCCCCCTCCTGTTAATAGAATATCATTTCTATTTTCGGTCTTAAGAAGTTCAAGTACCTTTGGGAAAATTGTCATATGGGCTCCTGATAAAATTGAAAGACCAATAACATTCACATCCTCTTCAATGGCTGTCTTTACTATTTTTTCAGGTGTTTGATGTAAGCCAGAATAGATCACTTCCATTCCTGCATCTGCTAAAGCTCTTACAATAACCTTTGCTCCTCTATCATGTCCATCTAATCCGGGTTTTGCAATTAATACCCTTATTTTTCTTTCCATAAGTCCTCCGTATCCACCTTTTCAATATTATTCATTATTTTCATTGCTATTTTGTATGGAGATTCATTGCTTTTAATAATCTTCTCTCTGTTTAGTTTTAAGTTTTTTATAAACATATCTCTTAATAGATTCTCTACTTCTTCTATTTTTCTTGATTTTCTGTTTTTGTCAAGCAATTTATTTGTTTTTAGGTAATTTTTATGTTCTTTAATACTATCAACAAGTTCATTAACATTATCATTATTTTTAGCGGTTATCTTGATAACAGGCGGTATCCAGCCCTTTTTATCATTTAAGGATAACACAGTTTTTATATATTGTACAGCCCTATCTGCTCCTTCCCTATCTGCCTTATTTACAACAAAAATATCACCAATTTCCATTATGCCTGCTTTCATTGCCTGAATTGAATCACCTGATTCGGGTACAAGAAGTACAATTACAGTATCAGTGATCTCCATAATATCAAGTTCACTCTGTCCCACTCCCACTGTTTCTATAAGAAGTGTGTTTTTTCCGAACCTCTCCATTAAAACAGCAATATTTTCTGTTGCAGCAGATAATCCACCAAGCGAACCCCTTGATGCTACTGATCTAATAAATACATTCTCATAATCATAACTATTATTCATTCTCAATCGGTCACCAAGCATTGCTCCGCCTGTAAATGGACTCGATGGATCAACAGCAATAATGCCGATATTTTCATCAATAAGTGATAATTCCTTTAAAAGAGCATTAACTGTTGTTGATTTGCCAACACCAGGAGGACCTGTAATCCCTATGCGGTAACCAACATTTCCTTCAGAATATAATTCACTAATTATTTCCATTCCCTTTTTTGTTTCATTCTCTACCAAGGTAATAATTCTTGCAAGTGCCTTTTTGTCACCTTTTCTAAAATCAGAAAGTAGATTATTATTCAATACTCCACTCCCTTTCTGCCTAAAATACCTTTTGAAAAATAATGCTTTATTTCTTTCATCTCAGTAACAAGATCTGCAATCTCCATCATTTTTTTAGTAGCACCTCTTCCTGTTAAGATCAATTCTAAACTTTCAGGCTTGCTTTTCATTATATCCATAACCGCTTGCTCATCTATAAGTGAAAACATAATTGCTACATTGATCTCATCCAAAATCACTAAATCATATTTAGCGGACTGTATAATTTCCTTTGCTTTAATTAATGCCTTTTTTGCAAGTTCAATATCAATATCCTCTGGATTTTCATAATTCACAAATTCATTTCTTCCCATTTGCAGAAAAAGTATTTTATCATGCAAATATTTAAATTCACCATAATTTTTATCATCTTTCATAAATTGAATAATTACCACTTTTTTATTATGCCCCAAAGCCCTTACTATAAGCCCAATAGCAGCGGTAGTTTTGCCTTTTCCATTTCCGGTATAAATATGGCAATAGCCCTTATTCATTTTTCTCCATATATAAAGTTATATTTCATCAACCGATACACCTAAGGATGTTGAAGTTTCCAATGCAGAAGCATAATTCAAAACAAAATCCATCGCAATATCCTCATCAGGTGCCTTAAATATTAAATAGAAATCGGGCTTTCCGAACATCTGATAGAAATTTATTATCTCTATATTTTCTGATGGTTTTACTGATTTTATTAGATCCATTGCTTCATCGGTTTTCCCCGATATTATATCCATTTTTGTTACAAATATCATTTAATAACCCCTCTTAATGCTTTAATAAATTTATTAATATCCTCTTTTGAGCGTTTTTCCGTTGATGCAATAAGAAGCATATCTTTATATTCATCTCCAAATCTCTCTAATTTTACTCCCATAAGAAAGCCATTATCCTTCATTGAACTATATACTTTTTCAAGATTACTTATCTTAACCGGAAACTCATTGTAAAAATCATTTTCAGGCAGCATGATCTCAATATCCTCAATTTCATTTAACTGCTCCCTTAAATAATGTGCGGATAATGCACTATCCTTTGATACCTGATAAAATCCATTTTTTCCAAGAAGTTCAAGATAAATAGTTGACATTAACAAGCATAATCCTTCATTTGTACAGATATTACTTGTTGCCTTTTCTCTTCTTATATGCTGTTCCCTTGTCTGCATTGTCATTACATATCCATTTCTTCCTTTTGTATCAGTGGTTTTACCAATTATCCTTCCAGGCATTTTTCTGGCATACTCCTTTCTACATGTAAATATTCCCAGTAATGGTCCGCCAAATGCCTGACTGATCCCTAATACCTGTGCCTCTCCAACAGCAATATCTGCATTGTAGAAACCGGGTGATTTTAATATTCCAAGAGACATTGGATTCTGATTCACAATAAATAATGCCTTTGTTTCTTTAACAATTACGGAAACCTCATCCATATTCTCAATAAAACCAAGAAAATTCGGTGTCTGCACTACAAATGCTGCTGTTTCATTATCAACTTTTTTTCTTAGATCATCGGTGTCCAGTAAACCGTTTTTTGATTTAACAAATTGATATTCAATATTCTGTCCTGTAAGATATGTATTAATTACTTCTTTTATAATGGGATGGATTAGATCCGAAAGAACAATTTTCTTTTTCCTTGTAATATCCATTGCCATATGACATGCCTCAGCAGTTGCAGTTGAACCATCATACATTGAAGCATTGGAAACATCTATACCATACATTTCACTTATCATTGATTGGAATTCATATATGACTTGCAATGTTCCCTGCGACACCTCTGCCTGATACGGTGTATATGCAGTGTAAAATTCAGGTCTTAGTACAATATGTCTGATTGCAGGCGGAATATAATGATCATAGACACCACAGCCCATAAAGGACATCATTGAAGCTGTTCCCCTATTTTCTGCTGCAATCTTCTTTGCCTGTTTCATTAATTCATATTCGGATATACCTTTATCAATATGTGATTTTCTGTTTTTCAGATTCTCAGGAATATGTTTTATCAAATCCTCAAATGATTTAACATTCATTTGATTAAGCATTTTTTTTCTATCATCATCCCCTGATGGAATATATTTCATTTTGTCTCCGATTTAATGTTCTTCTGCTAAAAATTTTTCATATTCCTCTGCATTCATTAAATTATCTATTTCAGAAGCATCAGAAATTTTTATTTTAAAAAACCATCCATCTGTATATGGTGATTCATTGATCATTTCAGGATTTGAACCAAGCTTATCATTTGTTTCAACAATTTCACCGCTAAGAGCAGCATAAAGATCAGAGACCGCCTTAACTGCCTCAATAGTACCGCAGGATTCCCCTGCCTTTACCTTATCCTCTATCTGAGGTAATTCAATAAATGCAATATCAGATAATTCACTCTGAGCAAAATCCGTTATTCCCTGAATTGCAGTATCACCGTCAATCTTAACCCATTCATGTGTTTTTCTGTATTTTAATTCCTTTGGTATGTTCATCAATCCTCCTATCTGTGAGAACCGTTCTTATAAAACGGGGGTTTAATAACTAATGCCTTAATCATTTTATCTCTTATTTTTATAAATAATTCATTGCCTATTTTATTATACGGCACCTTAACATATCCAAGACCAATAAATTTTTTTACTGATGGAGAAGAACTTCCGCTTGTAACAAATCCAACCTTTTCATGTTCTCTGTAAATCTCATAATCATGTCTTGGAATACCCTTTTCAAGCATTTCAAATGCACATAAGCGTCTCTTTATGCCCTGTTCTTTTTGTTCTATAAGTGCCTGCCTTCCAATAAAATCACTTTTATCGATCTTCACTGCCCATCCCAATCCTGCCTCTAATGGAGTGGTATCTTTTGTTATATCATTACCATAAAGCATATATCTCATTTCAAGCCGCAAAATATCCCTTGCACCCAAACCAATTGATTCAATATTAAATTCAAGTCCTGCCTGCATGATCTCAGGATAGATCTTATCCGCTGCATTATTTGGAAAATATATCTCAAATCCATCTTCACCCGTATAGCCCGTTCTTGAAAGAATTACTCGTATGCCGCATACATTTGTTTCAACAGTATAATAAAATGGAATATCATCCAAATTGTAATCTGTTAATTTCTCCAAAGTCCTTTGAGCATGAGGTCCCTGCAGGGCAATCTGTGCAGTATCATCTGAAATATTTTCAATTTCAATATCATCCCATTTGTTCTTTAAAATCCATTCGTAATCCTTTTCAATATTGGATGCATTAACAACAAGTAATAATCTATCATCAAAATTATAAACTAAAAGATCATCAACAATGCCGCCATTTTCATATAGCATCATTGTGTACTGCACCTGATTTTGTTTTAATGATGCTACACTATTTGTGGTAATAGAATCAACAAATTCCTTCCTTCTCTTTCCTTTAACAATAATTTCACCCATATGTGAAACATCAAATATACCTACATCATTTCTAACAGAATGCACTTCATTCTTAATACCCTTAAATTGAATAGGCAGCATATAGCCGGCAAAAGGAACCATTTTACCATTATTCTTTACATGAAAATCATATAAAGCCGTCCTTTTTGTCACAAGTCCTCCATTTTATAATTTAGGATAATATTATACTATTATATGTTTATATTTCAATAGAAAAGAAATTATATAATACTTTGTATAATCGCTTAATAACAATTGACTAAATCATAAATTTATTCTATAATTAATAAAATAAGGAGTTATAGTGGATATTAATGATTTAAAAAATAATATGATGAGTGATGCAAAAAATAAGTTTTTATCAATGCATTTACACTTACCATCAAATGAGATCCTTGATGCATTTACTAATGTATCAAGACATATGTTTACACCAAAAATATATGACGATAATGAAGAAAATGATGATCTAATAGAATACAAATTGGATTATGATAAATTGGATATGGAAATTTTGAAAAAAATATATGTTGATACACCACTTGCTGTTTTCGTAAAGGATGATAAACTGTTATCAACATCATCACAGCCATTTGTTATGGCTATTATGCTTAGAGATGCTAATATAAGAAAAAACAGTAAAGCTCTTGAGATTGGAAGCGGCAGCGGATTTAATGCTGCAGTAATGGCAAATATAAGCGGTAATGATAAAAACATTGTTACAACAGAGATCAATGGTGATATAGCAAATTTTGCAGAAGAAAATCTAATTAGATCAGGCTACAAAAATGTAAAAGTATTGCATAAAGATGGAGGACGCGGCTATTTTGAAGAATCACCCTATGATTCAATCTTAATAACCTGCGGAGCTCCCGAAATCCCTTTATCCGATCAATTAAATATAGATGGTGTAATATCTATGCCGCTTGTAACAAGAGGGCTTGAAACATTATGTTCATTAACTAAAAAGAGCGATGGCAGTTTAAATGGTTATCTTTCAATATTTGTAAGGTTCCTTCATTTTGAAGGTATCTATTCTGATAAATTACAATTTGCAAGACAAATAGCGCCTTTGCAGCGTTTGATTGAAAATAAGGCAAAAAAGGATACTGTTCTGGAAAATGAATTAGGTGAATTCTTGGTTAAAGATGATGATAATATATCAATTAAAAAACAAAAACGATTGAATAGAAATAATTTTTACTTTTTTTTAGCAATATCAAATGAAGATGCTATGGTTTATAATTCTGATATTGAAGGGCGTGAATCTGGATATGCTCTCTGGCATAGGGATATCAAAACAATAAATAGCGGACTTACTGTTCTATTCCCAAAAGAGATATTATCATTTGGCAATAAAAAAGTTAATGAACAATTACTTGCTGCATATACAAAATGGAAACACTTAAATAAACCGGGACTCAAGAATTATAAAATAGCATTTTTCCCCGATACAAGTATATATACCCAATCATCAGATAATGAATGGATAGTAAAAAGAAAAAAGGGAATAACCGTATTCTCAGTTAAATTGTAAAAAAATATATCTCTTTTCTGCGGAGGAAGACCCTTCGATCATTCAGCAAGCTCATGACAGGTCAACTCAGTGCAGGACAAGAAAGAGGAGCAATATATTCCTTGA
Organism: Caldifarciminota bacterium; assembly: GCA_030592285.1. Lineage (GTDB taxonomy): Bacteria > Hydrothermota > 32-111 > 32-111 > 32-111 > JAUVJU01. Next base: position 1,026 of record JAUVJU010000052.1, on the reverse strand, counting down.
ATTACTCAAAATATACATCTGCGATTTTGATCATTTATAAATTCATTATGTTTGTAGTGGTGGGTTCAAAACCCACCTATCAATCCGTTTACTTGTGTGACAGAGCAGAAAAGAAAACATTATTCTTTAAATTATTTAGAATATACCACATTAATTCACGATTCAAGAAAACAAACAAGCAGTCCCTTCTCATAATAAATGCCTGCATCTTTATCAACTATTCTATTGGACACACCAATAGGATTATTTTTCTTTAATGATATACCAGTGAGTTCATACTTAAAACCATTACTCATAGTAATATCTGTTTTCTGTCTTAATGAAAAAAATGATACTGTTTTTCCCTTCATTCTAATAAATCTATAATCAATAAATGGTTCAATAATAAATATATCATACTTATTCGTTAATAGGAAAATCTTTTGGGTCTTATACTTTTCAAGTAAAGAAAGAGCTGCAAAAAAATGATCAGGTCTGCTTCCATAGATACCCGTTATATAGATCCGTTCAAAGCCATTATCAATTGCCTTATTTATACATAATTCCGTATCTGTTCTATCCTTGTCTATACTGTATTGAATTTTACTTATTTGTTTTGGTATTGATTTAACAGAATCCATGTCACCAATAATATATAATGGCTTTATTTTTCCTCTGATATGTTCATATCCACCATCTGCACAAATAATATTTTTGAATTTCTTTATCTGTTCAATGGGTATTACATTTTCACCATTACCAATAATCAGAATTTCTTTATTCATTATGTAATTATACCCAATATATAATTAAATGGAATACCTATCCTTTTCAATGCGGAAGAGGACCCTTCGATCATTCAGCAAGCTCATGACAAACAAGAAAGAGGAGGAATATATATATCTTTTCTACGGAGAAGGACAAGAAAGAGGATGAGCATCTGCGATAACCGCTTTGTATGCTTCCTGCTCGCAGCAGTTCCTCCGTTTACTTGTGTGACGTAACATGCCATAGGCATGTCAGGAAGAAATAAAAGTTTTGCATAAC